>CBDURB010000031.1:0-10234 GCA_965369585.1 uncultured bacterium | reverse complement strand
GGCGCAAGCTGGAGGACGGCCGCGACGGCAACCCCTACATCCTCTGCGTCCGCGGCTTCGGCTACATGCTGGAGCGCCGCTCCCAACAGCGCCAGGACGACCCGCTCACGGCCTTGCTGGATGCACCCTCCGATCCGGCGAGAGGCTAGCGGTCTTTACCTGACCTGAACCCCCCCTTAACCGGACCTACACCAGATCCCTGTCACAGCCCGTCCCGTCTTTGCTAGCCTAAACTTGTACGCAAACCCACAAATCGGGAGGCAGTTATGGGATTCGAACTCTTCAAGCGCGGACAGAAGACTAAGGGCTCAGGCCCAACTGATATGGGCAGAGCAACCGAACGCTACGAAACCTACTTCCCCCGTATCTTCGCCTATGTGTACGCCTGCGTTGGGCGCGACAAGCCCGCGCAGGAGATCGTCGTCCAGGCCTTTCACCGTGCCTTTCAGCGAGCGGGCAGCAGCGATGAGGACCGGTTCCGAACTGTACTTTTTCGCTCTGCACGGCGTCTGTGTAAACCTGTCATCAAGACCCGCAGGTCGAACGACGGCGATTCTCTCGACCCTCGCGAGCATGAGGTGATGTCACTCGTGTTTGATGCCGGCCTGACCCGGGACCAGATCGCCCACGTATTCCACATCAGTGAGACATCCGTCAACTCCCTGCTCATGACCGGCCTGCGCAAGCTCAAGGAGCAGACCTCGCTGGCGGCTGTAGCCGCCTACAACCACTTGGCCTGATCTCCTCCCGGGAAGCGCAACATGACAACGCCGGAGTTCACCGCCGTAACCGCTGCGGGTGGCGCCGCTCTGACATTGCTCCTGCTATTCGCCTTGCTGGCCATCGTAAAGGCCCGCCGCGCGCGCCTAGAGATGCAGGCGAAGATCGACGAACTGGCCTGCCGCGCGGAGCAGCTCCGGCTGCTCAACCGCCTCACCTTCCTTCTGGCCCAGAAAACGAAGCGTCGCAGCGTCGTGCGCGCAGCGACTGAGTTCTTCGTCCGGTATATGGGCAGCGACCGCGCCGTCTTCTGGCGGCCGGACAGTGAAGGCGAGCCGGAGGCGCCCTGGCTCTCATTCCCGAAAGACAGCCGTCCTGGAGCGCCCGCGCTCCTGCCTGAGGCCCATCGCATCATCCTCGCGCGGGCCGCAGGCCGCGGCACGGCGCCCCTCATCCTTCTCAACGATTCACGTGACCAGCGTCCTCAGCCGCTCAACATAGAGAACGCTCCCGCCAAAGGCTTCACGCTATACCTGCCCCTCGGCGGCTCCCAGCGCGAGGGCGTGCTGGAGATCTACTCCGGCCCTGAGCCCTGGGGGCCGGATCAATGGGAGCTTCTCGCCCAACTGACCTTAGAGATCACCGGCGCCCTTCGGCGCGCTCGCCGCTACGAAGAGATGCGCGAGCAGGCCGATCTGGATTTTGTCACCGGCCTGTTCAACCATCGCTACATGCAGGTCTGCTTACAGCGGCTGGTCAGTGCTGAGGCCGCTCACGAGCGCCCCTTCGCCATACTCCTCATGGACGTAGACAACTTCAAGGCGTTCAACGATACCTACGGCCACTTCGTCGGCGACCGTGTTCTCCAACTCGTCGCCGATCAGCTCAAACTGATGGCGGACGGAGAGGGTATCGTGGGCCGGTTCGGCGGCGATGAGTTCATCGTCGTCCTCCCCGGTCACACCAGTGATGAGGCCCGCGCGTTTGCCCAGGCCTTCCAGGACTGGCTCACCAGCTATGCCTTCAAGGCGCCGACAGGACAGTGGGTGCAGATCGGCGTCTCCCTGGGTCTCGCCGCCTTCCCCGAAGACGGTCAACAGCGGCAGGAGCTCCTGACGCTGGCCGACGCCCGCCTCTACCAGAAGAAGCGCTCCCTCTCACACGCCGCGGACGGCGACCGTCGCGGCCAGGAGCGGAGCTCGGAGCTGGGTATCTTCGGCCTTCTGGACGGCCTGTTGACCTCTATCGACAGCAAAGACCACTACACCCGCGCTCACTGCGAGAGCACCGCCGAGTACGCTGTGACGCTGGCCCAAGAGATCGGCCTCTCACCCTCCGCTCAGCGGACCCTCCGCCTCGCCGCGCTTCTCCACGATGTCGGCAAGATCTGCATCCCTGACGATATCCTCCGCAAGCCCGGCCGGCTCACCAGGGAGGAGTTCGCCGTCATTAAGCACCACGTCTCTATAGCCGAGAACCTTATCGTAGATATACCCAACGCGGAAGAGGTGAGGAAGATCGCTCGCCACCACCACGAGCACTTTGACGGCAGCGGCTACCCGGACGGCCTGCGGGGGGAGGAGATCCCCTTCCTGGCGCGCCTGCTGGCCCTTTCCGACGCCTTCTCAGCCATGACCCTCAACCGTCCCTACCGTAAGAGCCTTCCCCGCACTGAGGCGTATGCGGAGCTACAGCGTGTCGCCGGTGCGCAGCTCGATCCTGAGCTGGTGAAAGCGTTCGGCCGGGTCATAGCGGCGCCGAAAGGCGCGACGGCCGCAGCGATCGCCCCAATCTAAGACGCTAGCCGGCCAGGTCCGACAGGAAATCCAGCAACAGCCGGTTCACCTCCTCCGGCTTCTCCTGTTGCGTCCAGTGGCCGCAGTCGCTGACGATCTCCTTACGAAGGTGCGGCAGCCAGCGCTCCATTCCTTCGGCAAACTCCGGACGGAGGACGGGGTCCTTGTCCGCCAGCACAACGAGGCATGGGCACCCCACAACCCGGTCAGCCAGGTTGCTCGTGGTCTCCCAGTTCCGGTCGATGTTGCGGTAGAAGTTGAGAGGGCCGCTCATCCCACCCTTGCGGAACGCTTCCAGGTACACCTGGAACTCCTCCTGCGATAGGAACGCAGGATCGGCGGCACCGCCATCGTAGAAGCGATGGAGAGCGGCCGTGAGGTCAGAGGAGAAGCGGGCCTCAGCGCGGCCCGGCTCCTGGAAGAAGAGGACGTAGGCGAACCGATTGCCCATCTGTTTGAGCACCTGCGTGGGAGGGAAGGCTACGGAGCGTCCCCGGTAGGGGACGTTGAGGCTCACCACCCTCTCCACCCTCTCCGGATGCATGACCGCCGCGCTCCAGACCACAATGCTGCCCCAGTCGTGACCGACGAGCACAGCCTTCTCCAGTTTGAGAGCGTCCAACACACCGATCAGATCGCCGACGAGGTGCTGGATGTCGTACTCCTGGAGCGCCTCAGGCTTGTCCGTTTCGCCGTAGCCGCGGAGGTCAAGGGCTATCGGCCGCAGCCCGGCGGCGGCCAGCGCCGGTATCTGGTGCCGCCAGGAGTACCACAGCTCAGGAAAGCCGTGACAGAACACCACCGGGAACCCATCCCCCTCCTCCACCAGATGCAGCCGTATTCCATTGCTCTCTACCGTGCGGTGGCGCCAGCTCTCCACGGACATGCTCTCCTCCCGTCTCTTCGGGACAGGATAGCGCACGGCTCCACCTGTGGCGAGCCGGCGCCCGCGGACGAAAAGAGCGGTAGGGGCATCTCTTGATGCCCCTACCAGCCGAGTCCTAAAGAGAGACCTACTCTTCGATGATGACCGTGCCCACCATACCGGCTTCCCTGTGGCCGGGGACCGAGCAGTAGAACTCATACTCGCCCGCCTCAGTCGCCTCGAAGACCAACTCGCCGTGCTCATCGGCTTCTGCCGCGATGTGGAGCGGCTGGAGGCTGACCTGCTCCTCGGCGTCCACGTCGTGGTCACCGTGGCTGGCGCCGACCGCCTCCAAGATGATGAACTCAGCCTCATCTGTGGTGTAGTCGTGTAGAACCGGATCGTGGTTCTCCAGCTTCAGCCGTATCGTCTCACCAACCTTGACCGTGATCGTATCGGGCACGAACCTGAAATCCTCTGTGAGCATATCGATCACGCGTTCCTCGCCCACCGGGTCCATGAACATCTCGGCGTCCTCGGCGTCCTCATCGTGCTCGTCGCCTTCTGCGTGTTCGGTCACCTCGGCGACATCCGTACTGTCGGCGCCGTCGCTCCCGCTCGAGGAGCCACCACAGGCCGAGATCAAGGCGACCAGGGCCAGGGTCAGCAGCGCCACCCCGCTTACCTTCACCATCGTTGCTATCGCGTTTCTCATTCCTCTCACCTCTTTCTTTGCATTCTTCCTGTCCCCATTGTTTCCCAATTCGTTCCTCCTTTGATCCAGGCGATGGCGTAGTGCACCTAAGCAAAATTGCTTAGAGGCAGTCGCCCAAAGAAGGAGGCTGATAGAATTAGGTTGTGGGAACGGATACGGGCAAACCAATAAGGATCGTCATCGCCGATGACCACGCCCTGGTGCGCGAGGGTACGCGGCAGATCCTGGAGGACCAGCCGGGCCTTGTGGTGGCAGGGGAGGCCCAGGACGGCGAGGAGGCGGTTGCGATGGTCTCGCGCCTGCAGCCGGATGTGGTGCTGATGGACATCTCTATGCCCAAGTTGAACGGGATCGATGCCACCCGCCTCATAAAGAAAGAATCGCCAGCCACCAGCGTCCTCATCCTAACCGCCTACGACGATGATCAGTACATCTTCGCTCTCCTGGACGCCGGCGCGGCGGGGTACCTGCTCAAGAACGTGCGCGGCGAGGAGCTGGCGCAGGCGGTGCGGGCGGTGGCCGAGGGCGAATCCGTGCTCCACCCCGCCATCGCCGCCAAGGTGTTCAAGCGCTACACCAGCCCCGGACGGGCTCCCGCTCAAGAGGAGGTCGATCGCCTCAGCGACCGTGAGTCCGAGGTGCTGGCGCTGGCCGCCAGAGGGCTCAGCAATAAGATGATCGCGCGCGAGCTCAGCCTGAGCGATCGCACAGTCCAGGTGCACCTCAGCAACATCTTCGGCAAGCTGGGCGCAGCCTCCCGCACGGAGGCGGTGATCACCGCCCTCCGGCGCGGCTTGCTGCATCTAGAGGAGATATCATGAGGGGCGCCCAGTCTCCCGCGGCCGCCCAGGAGTGGCCCTGGCGCCAGGGGCCATCAGCAGTGCTGGCCAGCTTCCGCCGCCGCTGGCATGAAGCCCGCTTCTGGCTCATCCAGGCGATGATCCTGACGGTCACCATCGTTCACTATACGGTGGAAGCTTTCCCCGTCGATGACTCCATCTCCACCGTCCATCACATCCCTGTGATCCTCTACCTGCTACCCGTGGTCTACGCCAGCCTGCACTACGGCTGGGAAGGCGGCGTGCTAACGGCGCTCTGGGCCGGCCTGCTGACCGTTCCCAGCATGGCGATATCGCATAGGTCAGGCTACCACTGGGCGGGAGAGCTGGGCCAGGTAGCCGTCACTCTGTTGGTGGGCGCGGTGCTGGCCTGGCGCGTCAAGCTGGAGGCGGAGCAGCGGCAGCGGGCGGAACGCACTAGCGTGGAACTGGCCATCTCCGAGGAGAAATACCGCAGCATCTTCGAGCATGCGGGGGACCCCATCCTGGTGTGTGACGCCGACGGCCGGATCACGGCCGCTAACGAGGCAGCGGCCCTGATGTGCGGCTATTCCCACGCCAAACTGACGGGGACGCCGGTGGAGACGCTGTTCGGCCCCGAGGGGCGCCGACGCCTGGTCGACACCTCCCAGCAGGAACCCCAGGGGCGCCTGCGCCTGGTGCTAACCAGGAAGGACGGCTCCACGGTACTGGTGGACGCCGCCCGCACCGCCCTGGGCAGCGACGGCGAGGAGCACGCAATGCAGGCGATCCTGCGCGACGTCACGGAGCAGGAGCGCCGTCACGAGGAGATGCGCACCTACGTCCGTGAGGTGACGCGGGCTCAGGAGGAGGAGCGCACCCGCATCGCCCGCGAGCTGCACGACGATACCGCCCAGTCGCTGGTCCTCCTCTGTCGCGGTCTGGACGCCATCTCCCGCGAAGGCGGCCCAAGCGAGAAGCTGGATGAGATGCGCAATGCGGCGGATTCCGTCTTGGAGAACGTGCGGCGGTTCAGTCGCGACCTTCGCCCCTCAATCCTGGATGATCTTGGGCTACTGCCCGCCATCGAATGGGTAGCCGCAGAGATGACGCAGAGAGGCGCGGCCAACGCCGCAGTCAAAGTGGAAGGGAACCCTCGGCGGTTGCCGGCCGAATCGGAGCTGGTACTGTTCAGGATCGCCCAGGAGGCGCTGCGCAACGTGGAGAAGCACGCCGGGCCCTGCTCCGCCAGCGTTGAGGTCAACTTCGGCCCAGAGGACGTGACGCTCTCCATCACCGATAACGGCCTTGGATTTGATCTCCCGGAGATAGACGGCCGGCTGGCCCGGCTGGGAAAGCTCGGCCTTCTGGGCATGCAGGAGCGGGCTCAGCTACTGGGAGCTGAGTTCAGCATCGAATCACGCGCCGGCCAGGGAACGACCGTGCGCGTAAGGCTTCCCACAGACAGTGAGAAGCATTCTAGCGAAGCGGGGTAGGCGCCGAGCAACGGCGGGCCTACTTGGAGCGCTTGCGGGCGCGGGCGGCCTTGGCGGCGTACATCCGGCCATCGGCCTGACGCAGGAGCATGCTGGCATCGTCGGCGTCCTCAGGAAAAGAGGCGCAGCCGCAGGACACGCGAAGGCGCAGCTCACGGCCCTTCCCGCCCAGGAGAACGTCACCCTCGACGCGGCCCTGCAGACGCTTAGCGAGATCGGCGGCGCCAGCGGAGTCGGTACGCGGCAGGATCACGGCGAACTCGTCGCCCCCCAGGCGGGCCACGATATCGGGGTCACGAGAGTATCGCACCAAGCGCTGAGCGAGGCTGCGAAGGGCCTCATCACCAAGGCCGTGGCCGAAGTTATCATTGAGATTCTTCAAGCCGTCCAGGTCAAACGTGAGGACGGAGACCGGCATGGCGTAGCGGCGCGAGGCGGCGATCTCATGGTCAAGCTGATCGAAGAAGTAGCGGCGGTTGTAGACCTTCGTGAGGTCATCGATCGTGGCCAGGGCCCGCAACTCGTCTCGCTGGCGCAAACTCTCAAGCGATACGCCAATGGCAGTGCCCATCGCGGAGAGCAGCTCCCCATCACGCACATCGGAATTGGATTCGTCCGCCAGCAGTCCCAGAACGCCAGCCACCCTCTGGAAGGACTGAACGGGGACGAACACGACCTGTTCCCCCGGCGTCACGATCGCTTCGGCGAGGAGGCCTCTGTCAGGGCGAAGGACAACAGGCTCCTTGCTGGAGAGCACCTGCTTGACGCTGGCGGTACCCAGGCGGAGGTAACGATCCGCATCGGCACGACTGAGGTTGCTGAGGGCGACCAAGCTGAGGAGCCCGCTCTCGTTCTGGAGCGCCAAGAACGAACCCTTGAGATTCAGGAGCTTATCAATGATGGGCCCCATGACCTGACAGGCCGCGTCAAACGTGTCCACCGCGCCCAAATGGAGGGCAACGGTCCCCGGATAGGCGCTGCGCTTCTTTAGCTTGAACATCTGGCCGAAGCCGAACTCGATGGCGATGGTGGCGATAAGGAATCCTCCCAGGTGGACAGAAAGGGATTGCTGCCAGGTCAGTCCCCACAGGAAATGGTCCAGGGGAATCAGCAACGTAACGCCGGGATAGACAATCAGCCTCGTCCACCATTTTAGCCTCCGAGGCTGGCGCATATGGTCAGGGACCGGTTGGTCCGCAGGAGTCTGGGCGTAAAGTGCCCAGTCAAGCCCGTCCTGGGCGCGAATTTCAGTGTTCATCCAGGCGATAATCTTCCTAGCGATGGAAACGGCTTTTCTATACTCAAGACGTGAGGGCGACCTCTGCGTTACCGTATTACGTCGAAGCACGCCGGTAGAGATGAATTTTCTGCCGCTACAGAAAGACGAATCGAAAATGACGAACGACCGTTCCCGTTGACAGATTCGCAATTACCGAATATTATTACGACTCGAACGGCAACCACAAGAGGCCGAATCCCCCGCCACAGGCGGGGGAACGGGGGAACCACACATCGGGGTGAATCCCGACTAAGGTCGAGAAGAGCAGCTCTTTCAGCTCTAACCCGTCAGCTAACCTCGTAGGCCACTGAAAGAGGCCATAGCGCCCCGCAGAGCCGGGCGGAGGCTATGTCCTCTGGCCCGGTTTTCGCTTTGGTACCCCTGAACGGAGGTGAGGATCATGCAGCGATTATCCCATCGCTGCCCCCGCTGTGACCAACCTCTAGGTATCTCTTGTGACATGTGGGGTAAATACTACTTGTGTGGCGGCTGCGGCTTCACAGCGGAGGACGACGACGAACTGCACGCCAATAGCGTGAAGGCGCTGCCACCCCTGATGCCGGAGCTGACCCAGATTGAGGCCTTCCGGCATGGGCAGGCCGCAACCAGGCAGTAGCATGGCTGGCGCTACCAGGTTCCTCTACGGCCTAGCCCTGGGGATAAGTCTGGGGATTATCGGATCGAGGCTTGTGGGCGCTGTCTCGCCCGGGCCACAGAGACGCCCTCGGCGCAACGGCCGTTTCCAGGCGACGCCGACGGTCCAGAGCAAGGACAAAGCGCAGCGCCCAACCGCCCCACGCTAAACCGACAGACAGCTCGCTAAGCCGCCCCGACGAGTCAGGGCGGCTTTTTCGCATTAAAGCACCTTGAGCATCAGGAGCCAGGTGTAGAAGATCAGCTTCACCAGGCCGGCCAGGAAAGAGATGGGGTTGCGGCGCGGGACGCGGACGCTCTTGAGCGCTCGCCCCCCCGTTGATAGAATCGCGGCAACCACCGCCTGAGAGGGAGCGCGCTTTTGGACCTGGACATAGGGCTGCTCATCGTCCTCCTGATCCGCTTCGCAGTGCCACTGACCATCTTCCGGTGGCCCCTGTGGGGCGCCCTCGCTTCCCTCAGCGCCGATGGCCTGGACGTCGTCGCCTGGGACCTCATGCCCTGGGGCGGCTACCCCGACTCCTACCACAAGCTCGACAAATTCTTCGACATGTACTACCTGAGCATCGAGCTCATCGTGTCGCAGCTACGGTGGACGGACGCCTGGCCGCGGCGCATCAGCCTGGTGCTGTTCTTCTGGCGATTGACCGGCTTCCTCCTGTTCGAGGTCACGGGGGAGCGCAAGGTCCTGTTTTTCGCCCCTAACCTGTTCGAGAACTTCTTCATCTTCGTCACGGCAGTCACCATCTACGCCCCCTGGTACAAGCTGACGCCCCTGCGGCTGGCGCTGTGGCTGACCGCTATGGGGACGCCCTGGTGGATAAAGGAGTACTTCCTCCACTGGCAGCGGGTGTGGGACGATGTAGTAGCCACCGACGTGATCCGGACGGTCGCCAGGGCGGTGCTGAGCTGGCTGGGCGACTGGTTCATCCTGCTGCTGGCGGTGATCACGCCGACGCTGGCGGCTACCTGGCTCCTGGCCAGGACCGGCCGTCTGGGATGGCTGCGCCGCTGGCTGAGGGCGCAGCTATACATGCGCGGATACGAGCAAGAAGGTGACTGAGGACAGCGTGCCGCACAACGAACTCCGAGGGCTGTACGTGATCATAGACCCATCGCTGGCGGAGGGCCGGGACGAGGTGGAGATCGCGCGGGAGGCGCTGGCCGGGGGCGCGCGGCTCCTCCAGCTGCGCGACAAGACGCGGGAGAAGGGGCTCCAACTCCCCATCGCGCGGGCGCTGCGCGCGCTGTGCCGGGAGCGAGGAGCGCCCTTCATCGTGAATGACCACGTGGACCTGGCGCTGGCCGTAGACGCGGACGGAGTGCACGTTGGCCAGAAGGACCTGCCGGTGAGCGCTGTGCGGCGGCTGGCGCCGCGGGAGATGATCGTCGGCTGCTCCACGAACAACCCGGAGGAGGCGCGGCGGGCGGAGGCGGACGGCGCCGACTACGTCTCCGTGGGACGGCTCTTCCGCACCGGCTCCAAGCAGGACACCCGACCGGCGACGATGGAGACGCTGCGGGCGGTGAAGGCGGCGGTGTCCCTGCCGGTGTGCGCCATCGGCGGCATAAACGAGACGAACATCGATGAGGTGCTGGCGGCGGGCGCGGACATGGCGGCGGTCATCGCGGCGGTCATCGCGGCGCCAGATGTGCAAGAGGCGGCGCGGCGGCTGGCGAAGAGGTTCGGCTAGGGGCAGCGTATCTCCCAAGGCGCTTTGGCCGTTATACCTTATGGTCTTGGAGCCCCGCGACGGAGGGATTACCATGAGACGATGGGTTGGGCTGACTCTCTTTGCGGTCATAGTGCTGGGAGGCGCCTTTGCTCTAAGCGCCCTCGCTGTCGAGTGGCGTCAGGAGACCACCGACCTTAGTCCGCTAATCACGGAAGTGCAAGGTCTCAACAGTG
>CBDURB010000030.1:0-10337 GCA_965369585.1 uncultured bacterium | reverse complement strand
GATCACCGCCGATAACACGAACGGCTTTCACAGCTTCGCGGTCTACAACAGCCGGGATGAGGCGGAGGGTGGCTCAGAGCCGATCGACGAGACGGAGACCTGCAACGCTCCCTGCGTGGACAGCGTGAGCGTCAATCTGGCCGCCGGGGAGTACTTCTTCCGCTGTGAAGTGCACCCCGCCATCATGACCGGTAAGCTCACCGTTCGGTAGGGCGCGGTTGACGAGCGTATGACGCTTGCGCTATATTCGCCGCTGGGCCTACCTGTGGGATGGCCTATAGCATCTGGGAGGATGAGAAGTAGTGGCGAACCAGGTGGGCAAGCGATACCAGTGCACCAAGTGCGGCACGGAGATGATCGTGACCAAGGGCGGCGAAGGCAGCCTGGGCTGTTGCGATCAGCCGATGGAGCAGAAGAAGTAAGGCGGAGGTAGGATGTGACCAATCAGCTTGGCAAGCGTTTCCAGTGTGAATCCTGCGGCAGCGAGGTGCTGTGCATTAAGGCGGGTGAGGGTGGTATCGCCTGCTGCGGCAAGACGATGGAGCTGATGCAGCCGAAGGTGCTGCCTTCGGCTGACTAGAGCCGGCGGCGCTTATCGAGAGCAGTAAGCGGCTTCGGTCTACTGCCGCTTATTTTTTGGGGCCCCTCTTGGACTTGGGCAGTCGTTCGGCCTCCGCGTCCGCCGGAAAGAGGCTCTCCCCCAGCGGCGCCACTTCACCCAGCGTACTGCCGCCCACGTCTCCTGACTCCTGGTAGTTGCGAAGATACTCTTCGCTCACGAAGAACATTCAGATACAGAATCCGTCCCGTGATATGTCCTCGTGGTGCCTCTCGCAGGGGCATATCTTCTTGCGATCCTCATCAGGATCGCCGGAGAGGGTCATTCAAGGGCAGAACAGGCGACCGTGCTCAACGAGGTTCTTCGCCAGACCCTTCTGGACCTCCTCCACGATCTCCGGTAAGGGGAAGAACTCGTAGGGGCCTTTCTCAACGTAGCGCTCTGACATGCGCTTAGCGCGAGTGAGAGCCTCGTCGAAGGTGATCTCCTTTGGCATCGGTGCTCCCTTCCGGGCCATACGACTGTCGGTGCGACTATTCAGTTTACAGCAGCCGAATCGGGCCTTCAAACCAACGCTGATCGGGGCTTGAGGCCACGGCGGCGGCGACTGTTAGTTACACATTTCACTTGACACCTCATCTGACCAGCCAATACAATTGCACACGAACGCAACCAACGTTTGGAGGGATCTGTTTGTCCGAGGTCAGGATTGGCTCACATGAGAGCTTTGAGCAGGCGCTAAGACGGTTCAATAAGCTGGTTCAGCAGACCGGCATTCTGGCGGAGGCGCGTCGTCGCGAGCATTACGAGTCTCCCAGCGTCAGGCGCAAGAAGAAGGCCGCCGCCAAGCGCCGCAAGACTATGAGGAACTCCCAGCGCGGCTAGACCCTCTGAACCTGCCAACAGATGTCCCTCAAAGAACAGCTGGCGAACGATCTGAAAGACGCTATCCGCCAGCGGGACGAATCCCGTAAGATCGCTATCCGCATGACTATCGCGGCGATCAAGAACGCCGAGATAGAGAGGGGCGCGGCCCTGAGCGAGGCGGATGTTCTGACCATTGTCAGCAGGGAGGCGAAGCAACGCCGGGAGAGCATCGCTGAGTTCGAGAAGGCTGACCGCCTCGACCTGGTGGAGAAAGAGCGAGCTGAGCTGGAGGTGCTCCAGTCCTACCTGCCCGCTCAGGTGAGCCGCGACGAGATAGCCCAGGCCGCGCGCGAGGTGATCGCCGAGGTGGGGGCCGGTGGCCCGCGCGATAAGGGCAAGGTGATGCCCGTCCTCATCGGCCGCCTGGCCGGACGCGCTGAAGGGCGGGAGATCAACGAGGTAGTGACGGAGCTGCTCGCCTCCCTCTAGCCCGAATAGGGGTAGCTCGCAAAGCGTACGGCGGTGTCAATACGTCGTTTTTCTCAGCAGCAACGTTTGTTATCATGGTCTGAGCGTTCCTTCAAAGGAACGGTTTAACATGACAAGCAGACAGGCCAGACACACGATCTCTCCCCTGCGAGCGACTCTGTTCGCGCTGGGGTTGGGAGTTGCCCTGAGCTTCGTCATCTCCCCTAGCGTGCCCGGCAGCGCGGACCGGGGGATCGGTGGCGATGACGTAGCGGCGGCGGCGATGATCTCCCTCCTGGCGGCAGGCGGCCTGGGCCTCTACCTCTACATTTTCCAGCCCAGGGAGCTGAACACCGCTCTGCGCCTGTTCATGGTGGCGCTTCTGGTCGTCATCTGGGTGGCCGCCGCCAAGTTCTTCCTCGCCAGCACCCTGCCGGACGGCGAACGCGTGTACCTTTCGTACATGCTGCCGGTGGCCGCCTTGCCCATGCTGATCGCCACGCTGCTGGACGGCGGCCTGGCGGTGGCGGCGGCGGCGCTTCTCGCCATCCTCACCGCCTTCGTCGGTTTCTACCTGCCTGACGCCCGTGAGGCGTTGGCAGAGCACCCGCTGGACGCTCTCCAGATGGTGACCGCGTTCCTACTCGGCGGGCTGGTGGGCATCTTCGCCGTTCACCGCGCCGAGCGGATGAACCGCTACCTGTCGGCGGGAGCCGCGGTGACCTTCGTCTCCTTCAGCGTGCTGCTCTCCTTCTGGCTGTTGTCAGGGGACCGCGAGGCGGCGGACCCGGTGTGGATGATCGTGGCCACCGGCGTGGGCGGTATCCTATCCGCCGTGATCGTCGTCGGTGCTACCGTGATCCTCGGCCTGATGTTCGGCATCACCACTCGGATGCAGCTCATGGAGCTGGCTCAGCTCAACCATCCGCTGCTGCGGCGGCTTCAGGAGCAGGCGTCGGGCACCTTTCACCACAGCGTCATCGTCGGCAACCTGGCGGAGAGGGCGGCCGACCGGGTGGGCGCGGACTCGCTTCTGGTGCGGGTCGGCTGCTACTTTCATGACATCGGCAAGGTGGCCAAGCCGGGGTACTACATTGAAAACCAGACGCAGGGCGAGAACCCGCACGACAAGCTCACGCCCGCCTCCAGCGCGAAGATGGTCGCCGACCACGTCCATACCGGACTGGAGCTGGCGAAGCGCCATCGCGTGCCGGCCCGGGTGCGCGCCTTCATCCCTGAGCATCACGGCACGCGCCTGGTGACCTACTTCTATCGCAAGGCGGCCAGTGACGACGCAACGACCGACCCCGAGAAGTTCCGCTATCCCGGGCCCAAGCCCCAGAGCAGAGAGACCGCCATCGTCATGCTGGCCGACTCTGTCGAGGCGGTCGTCCGCTCCAGTCGCGACCGCTCGGCGGAGCGGATCGACTCGCTGGTGGAGGCGGTCATCGCGGAGCGGGTGGCGGAGGGCCAGCTGAACGAGTGCGATCTAACTCTGCGTGACCTGAAGACGATCGGCGAGTCGTTCAGGACGACCCTACGGGGCGTCTACCACCCGCGAATCGAGTACCCCGCGCCAACGGCGGCGGAGCGCGCCACTGCCGCGGCTGTGGGCGGCTCCCCGGAGCCGCTGGCCGAGCCGATGGACGGCACCGCTCCGCCTTTGGAGATAGAGCGGCCGCGAAGCTAGGGGCGAGAGACCTCGCTCTGCTCCCAGTACCTCACGAAGCGGGCCAACGCCCGTACCGCCCGCTCAACGCTGGGGAAGAGCGCCATCTCCGCCTTCACCAGCCTCTCCCTCGCTCCTGACACCAGCCGCCACAGCCTCTCATCCGCGTAGTCCGTGGGGAAGATGACGACGGCCATGGGCTTGCGCGTGCTGCCGCTCACCTGGGCGAACCGCTCCGGTATTCGGGCCAGCAACGACTCCGCGTTGGGGCGCCCCAGCGCCCAGGCCTCGCCGACGTTGGCCAGCAATAGGTCGATGTCAGGGCTCTCGTCCATCCACTCCAGCACCTGCGTGCCGCCCACGCCGCTGCCCGCCAGGATCGACTGATCGACGGGGTTGGTGACCCATCCCGCCAGGTCAGGCGCCTTCTCAGCGATGTGCCGTTCCACGTCCGCGGGCAAGGGTAGGACGCTGAGCCCCAGCTCCTCGCACAGGTCAGCCGTGAGGACGGAGCGGCCGCCGCCGGCGCCCACCATCCCCAGCCGCCGTCCCTGCTTGCCGGGGCCGACAGGTCGGCCGACACTCGGCCCAGGCAGGGCGCTGCCCGGCCGCATGTAGGCGAAGGCGATGAGCATATCGATGAGCTCTTCCACCGTGTCCACGGAGATGGCCCCCGCCTGGGTCACAGCGGCGGTCCAGACGGCGTGCCGACCCGACAGGGCCGCCGTGTGGGAAGCGGCGGCGCGCCCTCCAGCCGCGGTCCGGCCGCCTTTCAGCACCACAACCGGCTTCCGGGCTGAGGCCCGCTTGAGCGCTGCCAGGAAGCGGCGGCCGTCTCGCACGCCCTCCACGTAGGCGCCCACCACCGCGCTCTCCGCGTCCTGCGCGAAGTAGTCTAGGAAGTCCGCCTCGCTCAGGTCAAGGCCGTTGCCGTAGCTGATCGCCTTGGAGAAGCGCAGGCCCCTGGGCCCGGCGAGGTAGGTCAGCTCGAACAGCAGATTGCCGCTCTGTGATAGGAAGCCGACGTTTCCCGGCTGTCGTGGCATGTCCGCGCGAAAGGAGATTCCCTGTCGTGGGTAGAGGAGGCCCATGCAGTTGGGCCCGATGATCCTCACTCCGGCTTCGCGGGCCCGCTGCGATAGCCGCCGCTCCAGCTCCGCGTCCTCCTCTCGGCCGGTCTCGGAGAAGCGAGCCGTGAATAGCTGCAGGGCGCGCGCTCCTTTAGCGGCGCAGTCGTCGACGAGTTCCAGCACGGCGGTGGCGGGGATGCAGGAGATGACGTAATCGACCTTGCCCGGCACGTCCCTGAGAGAGGGGAAGGCCGGCAGGCCCAGGATCTCTTCCGCGCGGGGGTTCACCGGATAGAGATCGCCGGGGAAGCCGAACTCCTGGAGCGAGCTTACGTAGTCGTAGCCGGGTGTGTTGGGGTTGGCGGAGGCGCCCACTACCGCGATGGAGCGGGGGTGGAAGATCGCCTCTATCAGGGCGGCTATGTCAGAGGGCGCGCTTTGGGGGTTGGGCATGATCCTTCCGCTGTGGGGTTGCGGTCAGTTTAGCGGAAGGGGAGAGGGTCCTCAAGCCCGGGACACGCCTCCGGGGCCGGTGTCGGGGAAGGGGTACCCCTCGTCCGCGACGGAGTCCGGCTGCTCAGGCTCATCGGGTGGCGGGGTCTCCTCCTCGCCGGGCGTTGGCGTCGGCCGGGAGCGATGCCAGAGGGCGAAGCCGATGTGGCCGGCCACGGCCGCAAGCACCAGAGCGACGCCGAGGGCCAGCAGCCAGAGGAAGGTGGTGGACACGTCTCCCGCCATGGGCGAGAGCGGCTCGGCCAGGGCGCCGTTGATGCCGTCCGTGCCGGCGTTCTTGGTGGCCCGTTCTGCGATCAGCCAGAGGAGGGCGAAGGGAGCGGCGCCGACGGCGAGGACGACGCCGGGGCTACCCAGCCGGCCGAAGCGACGGCTGAAGAAGACCAGCGGGGCGGCGAAGATGAGAATGGGTATGAGAGAGAACGTGAAGATGCGCCGTATGATGTCGTGGGTGTCCTGGGTCAGGACGGCAAAGGGGCCAAGGCTGAACTCTTCGCCTTCTGCGGGGGGCGCTTCTTCAGAGCCGGCGGCGGGGGTGGCGTTGAAGTACTGCTCGACGGCATCTGGCCCGTCGGTGTAGAGCGTCTGCGCGATGCGCCCGACGACGAGGTCTACGGCTTCGTCGTAGGAGAGACCGGCGATCTCACTGCCTTTGACGGGCAGGGTGATACCTTCGATAGTGAACTCCTCGTCCGGGCTGGCGGCGGCCTGGGCCTGGATCTCCCCGAACTCTTCCGAGCCTTCTCCCTCCTTCGCGAAGGTGGTCATGACGCCGCTGAATATGCCTGTGGCAACGTCGCGCTCGGTGAGCTTGGATGCGGAGTAGAGGACGCCGGCCACGATGATGGTTGACAGGCAGATGAGGCCGAACAGCCACTTGGCATCTATTCGCCAGGAGCTTCCCATATCTTAGATCCTCCGTATGCGATTTCTAAATCATTAGATGTCCCACGGGAGCGGGGCGTTACAGGCGGCCCCAGGTGTGGTATAAAGGCGGCAGAAATGCCGCTTCGCTTCGCCGTCGTCGTATTTCCCGGAACCTGGAGCGACCACGACACCCACTACGCGCTGTCCGGCGTGCTGGGCCAGGAGGCGGATCTTGTCTGGCATCGGGAGCGGGACCTCTCCCGCTACGATGTGGTCGTACTCCCCGGCGGCTTCTCCTACGGGGATTATCTGCGGGCGGGGGCGATCGGGCGGTTCTCGCCGGTGATGGAGGCGGTAGCCGCCCACGCCGAGGCTGGCAAGCCGCTCATCGGCATTTGCAACGGCTTCCAACTCCTGTGCGAGGCGCATCTCCTGCCCGGCGCTCTCATGCGAAACGATTCGCTCCAGTACCGCTGCGTCTGGGTACACCTGCGGGTGGAGAACGCGGAGACGCCGTTCACCCTGGCCTGCCAGCCCGGCCAGGTGCTGCGAATACCCATCTCCCACGGCGAGGGGCGGTACGTGGCCGATGAGGAGACGCTGGCCAAGCTGGAGTCCTCCGGGAGAGTAGCTTTTCGCTACTGCAGCGCTGAGGGGGAGGTGACGGCGGAGTCCAACCCCAACGGCAGCATGAACGACATCGCGGGGATCATTAACGATGGCGGCAACGTGCTGGGGCTGATGCCTCACCCGGAGCGGGCCTGCGAGCCGCTGATGGGAAGCGAGGATGGTCTGGCGCTATGGCTATCGCTGCTGGAATGGGCGAAGGTACGGGCATGACCCATCGCGCGTTCTAATGATGAGGGCGAAGTTCGTTGCGCGCTGAGATGTGCGCGAAGGATGGAGGATAGCGAATGAGCGACGACGCGAAGTTCTGCACGAACTGTGGCCAGCGCCTGGAGGCCGACGCCGCGTTCTGTGGGCAGTGCGGCCGCCCCGTAGCGGGGCAACCCGCCCCGGTGCAGCCCACGCCTTCAGCCGCGGGCGGTGCTCCTTCCACCGGGAGTATAGGCGCCGCGGCGACGGGTGCTCCTCCCGTGGCGGGCTACCCCGTGACGTTCGACGTGGAGTATCCGGAGCGGCTAGGCCGCCTGAGCACCTTCTTCCGTTTTTTCCTCTTCATTCCCATCGCCATCTTTCTTGCCCTGGTCGGCGGCCAGGCGTTGAGCTACAGCGACATTGGCGAAGGCACGTCAACTACTATCGGCGCCGGCTGGGGCATCGTGCTGGCGATCTGGGCCGCCGTGATCGTTCGCCAGTACATCCCGCACTGGATGTTCGATTTCCAGGTAGCGCTCATGCGCTTCCAAGCCCGTGCCTACGGCTATCTGGCGCTGCTTACGGACCGGTTCCCGGCTTTCGAGGGAGAGTACCCAATCAGTTTCGATGTACGCTACCCTGACAAGCTGAACCGCTGGAAGGTGGCCATCTGGAAGATCATCACGGCCATTCCCCACTTCATCATCCTCTTCTTCCTGTATATAGCGGTGTTCGTTGTGGTGGTGATCGCATGGTTCGCAATCCTCTTCACCGGCCGCTATCCGCAGGGCCTGCACACCTTTGTTGCCGGGGCCTTTCGCTGGTCTCTTCGAGTGCAGGCGTACTTCTTGTCGCTAACGGACGATTATCCACCATTCAGCCTCGAATAGCCCGAAAGGAGGCAGGTCATGCATGACGAAACGACGGCCGCCGCAGCGCCGGGGTACCCCCTGCGCTACGATGTGGAGTATCCGGAGGAGCTGTCCCGCTGGCTCATCTTTGTCAAGTGGCTGCTGACTATCCCTCACCTCATCATCCTGTATGCCCTGGGAATCGCGAGCGGCGTGATCGGGTTCATCGCCTTCTTCGCTATCCTGTTCACCAAGCGCTATCCGCGAGGCCTGTTCGACTTCGTGGTGAACGTGAACCGCTGGGGCGCCAACGTGGGGGCGTACTCTGGGCTGTTTCGGGACGAGTATCCGCCGTTCTCCTGGGATCCGGGCCAGTACGCAGTGACATACGAAGTGGACTACCCCGAGGAGCTGTCCCGCTGGCTGCCGCTAATCAAGTGGCTGCTTGCGATCCCTCACTATATCGTGCTGCTGTTCCTACTCATCGCCGTCTACCTCGTCTATATCATCGCCTGGTTCGCCATCCTGTTCACCAAGCGGTTCCCGCGTGGGCTATTCGACTTCATAGTAGGTGTTAACCGCTGGAACTATCGGGTCAGCGCGTACACCAGTCTGCTCCGAGACGAGTACCCACCCTTCAGCCTGCGCTAGCTCATAGCTTGTGGTAGGATGGCCTATCGCTGCTATGGCGTGGGTCATCTGATGGCGTCAGAGGAAGGCAATATCGCCGTGGGCTATCCAGCCGGCCACGGCTACCCCATCACCTTCTCCGTCGTCTATCCGGAGAGGCTGTCGCGATGGAAGGGCGCCCAGCGGGCGGCGGGCGCCCTTATCACCTGGGCCGTGCCTTGGGGCCTGGGGTACGTGAGCGCGGCGTTATACGTCTGGCTGCCGGTGATCATCGGCTCACTCATCGCCTTCGGGGTCATCAGCGTCCCGATATTCCTGGCGCTGCGAATTCGCGCCAAGGGGCTGCCTCGCTTTCAGGCGGAGGACGGCCCGGCGTTGGAGCGCTATGCCGAATACGCGATCGCGGCGGCCTCCTACTCCCTTTTCCTGACCGATGATTCGCCCAGGCAGGCGATTGGAGAGTCGGTGAGGCTGGAGGTGAGGCGCGGCGGGAGCTTCGGCTGGCTCCGTGCCGCGATCACGCCCTTGCTGTTGTTGCCGCACATCCTGATGCTGGCGGTTTTCGCCTTTGCATTCACGCTCATCGTTCCCGTGAGCGCGGTCTCGGCGATCGTGTTTCGGCGCTATCCGCGCTGGCTGTTTGGGTTCACCGTGGGCTACCTGCGCTGGATCGCCCGCGCCCTGGGCTACTGGATATCGCTGACCGATCGCTATCCGCCCTTCTCGTTTGGCGAACAGGTCTAGGCTGAGCGGGCCAGGGCCATCGAATGGGCCCATCCGCTGTGCTACGATTGCCCTGCCTGCCGGCAGGCAGGGCTGACTGCCATGGCTATTGAACAGCGCGCCCTCGATTTCATTGCCCTCAGCCGCGATGAGTATGAGCTCATCGTCGCCCGCCTGGGCCGCGAGCCCAACGAGGTGGAGTTGGGGATGTTCGGCGCGCTCTGGAGCGAGCACTGCGGCTATAAGAACTCGCGGCCGCTGCTGAGGCAGCTCCCGGCTGAGGGCGCGTTCGTCCTCACCAAGCGGGGAGAGGAGAACGCGGGGGCGGTGGACATCGGCGATGGCTTGTGCGTGGTGATGAAGATCGAGTCACACAATCACCCCTCGGCGATAGAGCCATACGAGGGGGCGGCGACGGGGGTCGGCGGCATCGTGCGCGACATCTTCGCCATGGGGGCGCGGCCTATCGCCATCCTGGACTCGCTCCGCTTCGGTCCCCTGAGCGATGCGCACAACCGCTATCTGTTCGGTGGTGTGGTGGGCGGCATAAGCGGCTACGGAAACTGCCTCGGCATACCTACCGTGGGGGGCGAGGTGGCGTTCGAGGATTCGTACACGGCGAACCCTCTGGTGAACGCTATGTGCGTAGGCGTCGCCCCGATCGAGAAGCTGGTCAGCGCGAAGGCCGAGGGCGAGGGTAACCTGCTGATGCTGGTGGGCGCCGATACCGGCCGCGACGGCATCCACGGCGCCTCAGGCCTGGCCTCTCGCACTGACCCGCAGGCCCGCTTCGATGAGCTGCGTCCCGCTGTCCAGGTGGGGAACCCCTTCCTGGAGAAGATGCTCATGGAGGCCTGCCTGGACCTGGCCGGCAACCACGTCGACTGGATCACCGGCATCCAGGACCTGGGCGCGGCCGGCCTGACCTCCTCTTCTCTGGAAGCCGCCGCCATGGCCGGCTGCGGCCTACATCTGGACGTGGCCAAGGTGCCCCGCCGTGAGGAGGGGATGACCCCCTACGAGGTCATGCTTTCAGAGTCCCAGGAGCGAATGCTGATCACCGTCCGCAGGGGGCACAAGGATGATGTGGTGGGGCTGTTCGAGCGCTGGGAGGTACCCTGGGCGGTCATCGGCGAGGTGACGGTGGACGGCTACGCCCGCATCTACGACGGCGAGGCGCTGGTGGCGGACTTGCCTATCGAGGTGGTGGTGGAGGCTCCCGAGTACACGCGGGAGCCCGTGCGGCCGCCGGAGCTGGACGAGATGCAGGCGCTTGACCTGGCCGCGCTATCGGACCTGCC
>CBDURB010000029.1:0-10403 GCA_965369585.1 uncultured bacterium | reverse complement strand
GGCAGGGCGTCGTACCGCGCCACGGGCGCCAGCCGCTCATCCTGGATGGCGTAGGCGCCGGCCTTGTCGAAGGGGTCGCCACGGGCGATGGAGGCGGCGATGTCGGCGTCCGTGTAGCGGCGCATCGTGACGTAGGTAGTTGCGTGATCGATGAGGGGACGGCGTCGTCCGCTCGGACGCAGACGCGCGTAGCGGGCACCCGTCCGGGCGGGAGGCAAAGCGGCCACGGCGGTGACCACGCGGTGAGTCCGCCATAGGCGGAGGCGCTGGAGCATCGCCCGCGCCTCGTCCGCGTTGGTGGGCTTACCCAGGAGGATGCCGCGGTAAGCGACTACGGTATCGGCGGCGAGAACGGCCGCATCGGGGCGCTCCGCGGCGACGGCGCGCGCCTTGGCGGCGGCCAGGCGACGGGCGATGGGCTCAGGGCGGCCCTGTAACACCCCTTCGTCTACGCGCGGGTCGACTACCTTGAACGGCAGGTCAAGGCGGGCGAGCAGATCGCGGCGGCGAGGGGAGACGGAGGCGAGGATGAGCATGAGCAGAATCGAGAACCTACGTCTCCGCGGTTCCAGGTTCTGGGCTCTGAGTTCCAGCGCTGGATGGGGAGAGGTGGCTGAGGGTAGCCACACATTCGATGTGATAGGTGTGGGGGAACATATCGATGGGAGTCACGTCCTCCAGGCGGTAGCCTCCATCCGCGAGGCGGCGGAGGTCGCGGGCCAGGGTAGCGGGATCGCAGGAGATGTAGACGATGCGTGCCGGGGCCAGCGTCAGGACGGCGTCCAGCGCTTCGGGATGGCAGCCCTGGCGAGGAGGGTCCAGGATCACGGCATCGGGGTGCTCAGTCAGCTCCGGGAGGATGGCTTCGACCTTGCCTTTGAAGTACTGGACGTTGGGGGAGCCGGTGATATTGACCATGGCGTCGTCCACGGCGGCGGCTGACTCCTCGATGGCGATGATGCGGCCGGCATCGGGCGCCAGGGCGACGGCGAAGGTGCCCACGCCCGCGTAGGCGTCCAGCAGCAGTTCGTCGCTGTTGATCTGGAGCCGCTGCCGCACGAGACCGATCAGCTTCTCCGCCTGCGGCGTGTTGGTCTGAAAGAAGGAGGCGCCGGAGATGCGGAAACGGTCTCCGGCCAGCTCCTCGTGATAGTAGCGCTGAGCGGAGGGGATGGACGGCTCGATCTCACCGAGGTCCGGGTGGATGAGCACCTCGCCGGTGTTCACGCCGTAGCGAATGGCGACCTGATGGAGGCCCGCTGACTTGCCCTGGAGCTTGGGCAGCGCCTCGTTGATCCAGGGGTGCATGATCAGGCAGTGGTCGATGCGTAGAAAGCGTCGACTGTGCCTGGCTACGAAGCCAAGCTCGCCCTCGCGGTTCACGGAAAAGCGGGCGTGGTTACGGTAGCTCCAGGGGTCGTCGGCACCGACGGTGAGTGAGACGGGCGGCTCCTCGAACTTGCCGATGCGGCGGAGCTGCTCGCGGACGATGTGGGCCATCAGCTCCAACTGCTTGGGGTATCTGATGTGCTGCCACTGGCAGCCGCCGCAGGCGCCGAAATACGGGCAGGGCGGCTCCACCCGGTCGTCTGCAGCCGAGGTGACCTCCACTACGCTACCGATGGCGACGCCCTGGCGCTCGCGGTCCACCTCAACCACAACCTCCTCACCGGGGATGCCGTAGTCGGCGAAGATGACTTTGCCGTCGTGGCGGGCGAGGGCGCCACCCTCGTAGGCGATGTCCTCCAGGGTTACGCTTACGCGGTAAGGCTGTATGCGTGTTCGCCGGTCCTTCTTGCGTCGAGACATGTACGAATCTCAGTTTATCGGCGGTTGGGAGGGAAGCCAAGCGGGCGGCTCGCGCGTTATACCTAATGATGGAATGAGCCGGCCATGATATAATGCGCAATAGTCTATTCCATATAACCAAGGGCAGGTGGTAATGGAGGAACAGTTAGCAGTCCTTGCCGCTGTTATCGGCGGCGTTTGGGCTATGTTGCTCTGGATCAGCATAGTTGTCTGGGTCTACCGCGACATCCGAGACCGTAGCCGCGATTCGTCGCTCCAGCTTCTCTCCGTGTTTGTCGTGCTGATGTTCTTCCCCGGCTTCAACATACCGGGGTTGGCGCTGTACTTGATGCTGCGTCCCCGGGACACGCTGGAGGAGGCGTACGCGCGCTCGCTGGAGGAGGAGGCGCTGCTGCGAGAGCTGGGGGACGAGGGGGCTTGCCCGTCCTGCCGCAGGCTCACCGATAAGGAGTATCATTTCTGCCCGTCCTGCCAGACGCAGCTCAAGGACCAATGCGCCAAGTGCGAGCGGCTGCTCAGCTTCTCCTGGGTGGCTTGCCCTTACTGCAACACTGCGCGACCGAGCCCCGCTCCCTCAGCGAAGCCCAGTGGTGCTGAGGAGGCCCTCAGCAGCCTTGGCGAAGAGGGCCAAGCTCAGACACCAACGGCGGCAGGGGAACCAGAAGCGGCGCGCTTCGAGCACTAGACCGCACCGAAAGAAGAGCGCGGGCGCCCTGACAAGTCGGGGCGCCCGTTAAGTTTCCCCCCTAGGTTAGCGCGGAGAGGTCCAGGTCACTTGTGAGTTGGACGATGCGCTCCACTTTCGCCTGACCGGAGAACGGCGTCGCGCCGTAGAGAGGCTCCAACCGCTCGACGGTGGCCGCGGTGTCGTAGCGGGTCTTGAGGAGCGGTATCTCCTCCTCTTGCGCGCGGTCCTCCACGTACGAAAGGAGTGGCGATCCGCCGGTGATGATGAGGCAAGGCACGCCGGCGTTGAGGGCGCCGAGCTGCTGATCGGGCTTGTCGCCGCGCACGATGACGGCGTTGGGATTGTAGTTAGCGAAATAGCCCTGCGCCGGATCGACGCTGATGGAGGAGATGATGGGCCGGTCGATTATGTTGTCGCGGGCGCTGTTGAGGAAGCTGGTCTCGGCCTCCAGCGCCTCGGCGATGACGCCGAGAGAAGGCGCGGCCAGAAGGCGATCCTCCGGCACGAGGGCGACAATACGGACGCCGATGCCTTCGGCGGCGGCGCGCGCCGCCTCCAGGCGGCGGCTGGGAACACGGGTGATGATGACGCCGGCGCAGGAGTCGCCCATCGCCTCACAGAAGGAAGGGATGTCGGCGGGCAAAGGATCGGCGTACGCCACCACAACCACCGTTTTGGCGGAGAGACGTTCCGCCGCCTGGCGAGGATCGCCCGCCGGCGCTTCGATCAGTGTGACGTCTTCGTCAGCGACCGGCACGGCCGCAGCCTGGATGGGCTCAGCCCGGCGGCTGGCGGTGAAGGCGAGTCCGGCGAACAGCCGCGCGTCGTCCGCGGCGTGATCACCACCGGTAAGGCGTAAGAGGGCGACGGTGCGGCCGGCGTCCTTGAAGCGCTGGCCGAAGGCGACGGCGACGGTAGTCTTGCCGCTCAGCGACTCCGGCGCGGCGATGAGGAGCGGGGCCATAGCTTGGTGAATTATAGCACAAGCGGCCCCGGCGCTACGGTCGCCCGTGGCGAACGGACAGGGGGACCTCCGGAGGGCGCGAGGGCCAGAGGAGATAGGCAGCGAACACCGTCATGGCGAGGATAGCCGCGAGTCCACCGGCGGTCATGGTCCAGTAACCGGTCTCAATGCGGGCTTCATCGACGAGGAGGGAGCCGACACCGCGGGCGGCGGTCGCCCCGTGGAGGAGGATGAGCATAACAGGGGCGACGACGGAGGCGGTCCGGGCCTGGGCCCGCCGCATAGCCAGGCGGGGAAGCACGAGCAGAGCCATGCCAATGATCATTGTGGTCACGAAGCCTAAGGCCAGGAAGTGGCGCACGGCGTCCATCTGGAAGTGAGTGAGCGGACGTTGATCCAGCAGAGCCTGTGTAGAGAAGAACACCTGGAGCAGGGCGGCCAGCAGCAACCAGGCGTAAGCGGAGCGGACGAAGCGCATGCTGCGGCGGGCCGAGTCGCGAAGGCGGTGCGGCCTCCCCTCGAAGATGCGGAGCAGGGCCAAGAGGGCGACAAGGGCGACGCCCACGGCGAGGAAGGCCACGGTCTGGAGGAGACGCACATCGGCGGAGTGGTCGTATGACTTCCAGATGAGGGCCGCAGCGTAGATGGCGATTCCCGCGTTCGCCAGGACCCAGGCGGCGATGGTGATCTGATACTGGGCGGGGCGCCGCTGGAAGAAGATGGGGAAGGTGCGCAAGGAGACGGCGAAGATGAACATGAGGACGAAGCCGTAAAGCTGCAGGAAGGAGAGTGCATTGGAGCGCAGGACCGCGATAGTGGGGACGGAGTGGCTGGCGGCGTCCGCCACAAAAACGAGGGCGAGGACGGCCGCCACGGCGATCCAGACGGCGCCGGCGGCGAAGAAGGGGGAGTAGAGGAACTGTTCTCGGCGACCGGAGGCCAGGCAGCGGAGCACGGCGGTGCAGAAGGTGAGAGCGGCGGCGGCTTCCAGCGCCGCCGCAATGACGAATAAGACGGCCAGCGGCCGCTCATCGGCGAAGGGCTGGGCGGCAGCTCGCAGCAGAAGCCCCGACGCCATGAGCACGAACGTGAGTGGTACGAGAGCAGCGGGCCGGACACGAACGCCGGTGAAGCGGGGCACGAGGCGGAGCCCCATACCCATGACGAACAGCCCCACCCAACCCATGAGCTGAATGTGCCCGTGGACCTGGGCCAGGGCCTGCCAGCGGCCACCAAGGCTTGAGCCCTGAGCGGCGGCATGGGACAGGGTCATGCCCAAAGGGAATCCGACGATGAGGCCGAAGATGATGGCCGCGCCGATGAAGGGCACGTATTGATGCTCTTCGCGCTGAAGGAAAGAGCGGAGGCCGGCCACTAGTGGGCCTTGCCCAGCGGGGTGTAGGGCAGCCCCTGGGCTTCAGCCACGGGCCGGCTCACCAGCTTACCGCGGATGGTGCTCGCCCCCGCCGCCAGGGTCGCGTCCTCGCGGAGGGCATCCAAGCCGCGCTCGGCGAGGCGGAGCACGTAGGGCAGGGTGACAGAGGTGAGGGCCTCCGTGGAGGTGCGGGGCACCGCGCCCGGCATGTTGGCCACGCAGTAGTGGAGCACGCCCTCCTCCACGTACGTCGGCTCGGCGTGAGTAGTCGGACGCGAGGTCTCGCAGACACCTCCCTGGTCGATGGAGACATCGACGATCACCGCTCCAGAGCCCATAGAGTGCACCATCTCGCGGCTGACGAGCTTGGGAGCGACATCGCCGGGCACCAGGACGCCGCTGATGAGCAGGTCCGCGCCCTCAAGCTCCTCCGCAAGGGCCGCCGGGTTGATCACCCGCGTGCTGAGGTGACCCCGAAACTGCGACTCCAGGACGAACAGCCGCCGCAAGTCACGGGAGAGCACCGTGATCCGCGCCTCCAGGGCTACGAGGACGCTGCAGGCGGCGGTGGACACCGTGCCGGCGCCCAGGACGACGGCGCGCGCCGGCGACACGCCGGTGATGCCACCGAGGAGCTTGCCGCGACCGGGGCCCGGCTTCTTCAGGAGCTGGGCCCCGACCTCAGCGGCCATACGGCCGGCTACCTGGCTCATCGGGAAGAGGAGCGGCAACGAGCCGTCCGGCCTGCGCACGGTCTCGTAGGCGACGCTGTCGACGGCGGATTCCAGCAGGGCACGGGTAAGTTCAGGCAGCGGCGCCAGGTGGAGGTAGGTGAAAAGGATGAGGCCGGGGCGGAGAAGCGGGTACTCCGGCGGCAGGGGCTCCTTCACCTTGACCAGCATGTCCACGCTCCGGGCCACCTCGGCGGCCGTTGGGAGAAGGGCCGCTCCGGCAGCCTCATACTGTTCGTCCGAGAAGGTGGAGCCCAGGCCGGCGCCGCGCTGAACGAACGCCTGGTGGCCGGCCTGGCTCAGGGCACGCACGCCCTGGGGCGTGAGGCCCACGCGATACTCTTCGATCTTGGTCTCGGTGATGGTGCCGACTTTCATACGTACCTCTCCCGGCGGCGGTGGACGCGCGCCGCGCGAATTGTACTCCAAGACGGTCTTAGGGTCAGCCTGTCCGCCTTGACGCTGCTATGGAGCCATACCTAGAATGCGGATGGTGCCGGGGTAGCTCAGTGGTAGAGCACGCGACTGAAAATCGCGGTGTCGGCAGTTCGACTCTGCCCTCCGGCACCAATTTTTAGATACGAATCCGGCCCGGCGAGCAGCGCGATCTACTGTGTCTCAGCGTTTTGACGACAACGCTGACGGCAACCCCACGGCAAAGATGCGGTCTAGCTCGTCTGCGGCTTCCCGTTGAAGTGCCGGCACCACGTGAGAATAGGTGTCCATCGTCACTGAAATCGTCGAGTGCCCGAGGCGCTCCTGAACCACCTTTGGATGAACGCCCTGCTCCAGCAGCAGGGAGGCGCAAGCGTGGCGCAAGTCGTGAAACCGGATGTGGGGCAGGCCAGCCCGCTCTAGCAGCGGCCAGAACGACCGGCGCAGGAGGTTCTGTTTCTCGATCGGGCGGCCTATCTGATTCGCGAATACCAACCCCAGATCGTCCCACGCTGGCCCCAGGCGTATCTTTTCCTGTGACTGCCTCAGCCGGTGGAAGCGCAGCGCCTCTACTGTGAGGGCGGGCAGAGTCACCGTCCGGCGTCCTCGGGGCCTCCCCCCAGCTTAGAAGGCACGCCTAGCCTAGTGCGGCTATTGATCGCAGTCTTACTCTTTTGTTGCGCCCTCTACCCGGCGTGCCCGCAGTTTCTCGAGCAGCTCAGCATCGGTCGCTTCGACGTCGAACCCCTCCGGGAAGGGGGGGCGTGGCGGTTCGCCAATGCCTTCCAGGACCCGCGGGTGCTGATAGTAGGCCGGGTACACGTAGCGCAGCAGGCCCATTATGAGGAAAGGGTGGACGGTAAGCTGAGCTTGGAGAACCATCGTCGCGGCTTGCGGGGCCATGCCCGGGAGGCCCTCCGTGTGCTCGGCGAGAGCCGCTTCCCGTACTGCCAGCGCCCCCGCCTCGACCATTGGGCCGAGAATCGGATCGGCCTGGAGGGCGGTGGCCACGGCGGGCTCAAGGCCCAGGGCGCCTGCGCCCGGAAGTTCTCCGGACGGGCTGGGAGGAATCACGAGACCCAGGAGCGCCTTCATGAAGTCGTGGTCGTCCAGGGCGGCAGTTGTTTCGGTCATGCGTCGTCAAAGAGTGTTTCGATGTTCTTTTTGATGTAGTCTGCCACGTATAGGGCGATCGCCTGGATCGTCGAGGTGGGATTCACCCCACCTGCGGTCACGAAGACACTGCCATCTACGATGAAGAGGTTTTTCACGTCGTGCGCCTGCCCCCGCTCGGTTACCACCGAGGTACTCGGGTCCCGGCCCATCCGGGCGGTCCCCATCAGATGCCAGCCCGCCTCGCGAAACAAGGGCTGCGCAAATGTCTCAACCGCGCCCGCAGCAGTCAGTGCCTCTTTCCCCCGTTCCACCGCGTGTGCCAGCATCTTCCGGCTGTTCTCGCTTAGCCGATAGGTGATCTTCGGCGCGGGGATGCCGTGGGCGTCTGTAAGTTCCGGGTCGAGGGTGACCGTGTTGGTTTCCTCCGCCAGATCCTCCGTGATGGCGACCAGCGACGTTGAGTGGTTGTAGAGGCGGTCGAACGTCGGATGGTGATCCTTACCCCAGGACACCACACCCTGGACCATTCCCGCCAGCGCGGTCGTCGCGGGGCCGAGGCCCCGAATTGCCTCAAACGAGTACCCCCGCACGAACCCCCGCGAACGATCAGTCCGGTAGAACTCGTGGCTCCAGAACGAGCAGCCAATGGGTCCCCGACGACCGTGGAGCGGTTCGTCGAAGACGCCCGTGATCGCCGCATAAGGATGGAACATCAGGTTCTTACCGACGAGACCGCTACTGTTGGCCAGCCCGTCGGGGTGTTGGCTGCTCTTTGAGTTGAGGAGCAGCCGCGGCGTGCCGATGCCGTTGCACGCGAGCACTACTATTTCCGCTTTCTGCTCCTGAAGTTGACCCTCCGGGTCGTAGTAGAGAACGCCATCTGCCATCCCGTCCGCCCCCACTGTGATCTCACGCACGCGGCAGCCGGTTCGCACCTGAACGCCCTTCCGTTGAGCCACGGGCCAGTAAGTGATGTCGGTACTGGCCTTGGCACCTTGCGCGCAGCCGGTCAAGCAAGGGCCAAGGTTTATGCATGCCTCGCGCCCCTCATGTTCCTGCGACAGGATGGCGCTATCCGAAGGCCACCAGTGCCAGCCGAGCTTCTCGAAGCCGGAGGCCAGCGTGTTCCCGGTTTTGCCGAGGGGGAGCGGGGGTAACGGCGGCTCGTGATACGGGTACGCGGGGTCGCCCGCCAGCCCGGAGACGCCCATCATCCGGTCGTTCAGCGCGAAGTAGGGTTCGAGGGTCTCGTAGTCGATGGGCCAGTCCTCACCGACTCCGTCCTCACTCTTCGACCGGAAGTCCCCGGGCGTGAGCCGGGGGAAATGCGCCGCCCACAGGATGGTGCTCCCGCCCACCGCGTTGAACATCAGCGGCGAAATTTCGGATTGCTGCTCGTTGACCGGGTAGTCGGCGGGCAGCCCACGCACGTTCGGGCTGCCTGAGAACTCCCCCATCCCACGCGCTTCCCAGTCCAGCCCGTTGCTCGGGTAGTCCTGTTGCTTCATCCACGGGCCCTGGTCAAGGCACAGGACGCTCATGCCAGTGTCGGCGATGCTCCAGGCGAAGGCCGCCCCCGAAGCACCTGCTCCGATCACCAGCACACTCACGGGCTCGTTCGGCATGGCACTATTCTACAGCAGCCCCGTGCCGAGCCGCTGTTCGGCCAAGTGACCTCCCGTTGACAGCCACAGGGGAACGTTAGCGGACTTCCACGGACGAAAAACAGATAGGGAGTGTGGTATCTTGTATCTCTTGAACGCGACTGCAAATCGCGGTGTCGGCAGTTCGACTCTGCCCTCCGGCACCAATCTTCATCTCCGTTCCGGAAGCGAGGTTAGATATGGCGGGTCCACTTGAGGGAGTGAAGGTTGTCGAGCTGGGGCTGTGGGTGGCCGCACCCTCGGCGGCGGCGATGCTGTCAGATTGGGGCGCCCAGGTGATCAAGATCGAGCCGCCGCAGGGCGACCCGTTCCGGGGCCTGTTCGCGTCCTTACTGGGCTCGCCGGTGACCGTGAACCCTCCTTTCGAAACCGACAACCGAGGCAAGCGCAGCGTGTCGTTGAACCTGGAGAGCGAGGAGGCGCGCGAGATCGCCTTCAGCCTTATCGAGGGTGCGGACGTGTTCGTGACCAACATGCGGCCCCGCGCCCTGGACCAGTTCGGGCTGAGCTATGAGGAGCTGAGCCGCCGCGACCCGCGGTTGGTCTACTGCCAGGTGACAGGCTACGGGCCGGACGGGCCGGACCGGGACCGGGCGGCGTACGACATAGGGGCGTTCTGGTCGCGGGCCGGTGTCGCGGCGGCCCTCACGCCGGCGGGGGCTGAGATACCGCAGCAGCGAGGCGGAATGGGCGACCATATGGCCGGCACGGCCGCGGCGGGCGCAGTATGCGCCGCTCTGCTGGCCCGGGAGAAGACCGGCAAGGGGCAAAGAGTAGCTGTGTCTCTCCTTCGCATGGGGGTGTACATGATGAGCTGGGATGTCAGCCTGGCCCTCAGGCTCAAGGCCCCTATCGTGCCGTACGACCGCCAGCACGCCATCAACCCCATCCTCACGTGCTACAAGTCAGGCGACGGCCGTTGGTTCTGGCTTCTCCTTCTCCAGGCGGACCGGCACTGGGGCGACCTGTGCCGGGCGATCGAGCGGGAGGAGCTGATGACGGACAGCCGGTTCGAGAACATCGAGCAGCGGCGGACTAACGGCTCGGCCCTTGTGACGGAGCTGGACGCGGTGTTCGCTACGAAGAGCATGGCCCAGTGGGGGGAGATATTCGACCGTCACGACGTGTGGTGGGCGCCGGTCAACTCCATCAACGAGGTGGTGGAGGACCCGATGGCCCAGGCCGCAGGCGCCTTCGCCGAGATCCCGGGGCCGGACGGCCCCATCCCGGTGGTGGCCACACCAGCCGATTTCACCGACACGCCCCAGGCGCCGCGAGGCGCCGTGCCGGAGCTGGGGCAGCACACAGAGGAGGTGCTGCTGGAGCTGGGTTACAACTGGGACCAGATCGTGGCTCTGAAAGAGCGGGGGGCGATTCCTTGAGGCGGGAAAAGCAAGAAGCGGGCCGGTGCAGGCCCGCTTCTCAGCGGAGCTAACGCGGCGTCAAAATTACCTTCTTGACGCCAACGCCCAAAGGGGATACGGTGAACGAGGTTGCCCACCGTCTAGGGCTGTCGGTAGGAGGACCCCTGGCCCCCTGAGGGACGGCAGATACCTCAGGTCGCGGCCGGCCCCCCTTGCGGCGATCTTGCCGGCGGTCCTAGACGGTGGGTAACTTTTAT
>CBDURB010000028.1:0-10667 GCA_965369585.1 uncultured bacterium | reverse complement strand
CCGGACGGGCGCCCGTCTGGGCGCGACCCCAGGCCCCTGCTGGAGGCCTCCGGCGGCATCGGCCTGGAGAACGCCCGCGCCAGCGCCCAGTCCGGCGTCGACTTCATCTCCATGGGCGCCATCACCCACTCCGCCGAGGCGCTGGACATGAGCCTGCAGGTGGAGGCGGTGTAACGGCTTGAGTACGGAAGTCTCGTCAATAGGTTGAGATGCGGTACGGCCTTCGTGGCGTCGGCCTGCCCTTCTACATCGGTGTAATCGTCTTTGTTCTCGCGGTTTTCCTCGTGCAAGGCGCTATCAGGAGCAACTTCAATATCTGGATCATCGCAATCGCTCCCGTATCAGGAGCGGTAGTCTTTCTGATTCTCGAGCCGGTATACCGCACTGCTAACTACGTGATACTTCAGGAGTCACATCTCGATTCCCGGCAAACGGTGTGGCCAGGTGAAGGGCCCCTGAGGATCAGAATTCCCTACGAGAGCATTGCGGCCGTAGAGATCATCCCAGAGGAAAAAGAAGTCAAACTCGTATTTCACCCCCTGCTGTCTTCCGGTGGGTACAGCACCTACGAAGACTATCGCGTATTCCGGCCTAAGGATCCCGAGAAGCTTCTACGCGACATTCGGCGCCGCATCGAAGCCGCCAAAGAAACGTCCTCAGAATAGCTGAGTCAGTAGAGCCAAGGGGAGTGCAGGGGGGGCAGAGCCCCTCTGCGGCACGTTCGGGCGGGCGGGTGGGCCGAACTACGTCCCGCTAAGCAACTCAACGGGACAGCGCGGTATATCCCGACTACCCCCGCCGCGGCCGCTCCAGCTCCTCGCTGTCCAGCGTTATCGTCACCGGGCCCTCGTTCACCAGCTCCACCGTCATCTTCGCCCCGAAACGGCCCGTCTGCGTCGGCACGCCCGCCTCCCGCATCGCCCCGGCAAACGCCTCCACCAGCGGCTCCGCCGCCTCCGGCGCCGCCGCCCCCACAAAGCTCGGCCGCCGGCCCTTTCGCGTCTCCGCCAGCAGCGTGAACTGGCTCACCACCAGCGCCTCTCCCCCCACATCCAGCAGCGACAGGTTGAACTTCCCCTCCCCGTCCGCGAATATCCGCATCTCCGCGCACTTCCGGGCCAGGCGAAGCGCCTCCGCCTCCCCGTCTCCCTGAGCCACCCCTACCAGCGCCAGCAGCCCCCGGCCGATTGACGCCACCGCCTCCCCCTCCACCATCACGGCGGCCCGGCTCACCCTTTGGATAACGTTGCGCAGGCCAGAATCAGGCCCCAGCCCTCAGGCCGGGGTAACGCCTTTCCCCTGTCCCATAACCAAAATCGCCGCCCCCATAGAGGGCGGCGCTATCGGCGGGACAAGCGCTCAGTCCGCTGTCGTAGCCTCCGCCTTCGATTCGCCCCCATCGTGCGATTTCCCATGGTCATCAGATGCGCCGCTACCGGAGCCGCCGTTGTTGCCCGCCTGTCCCTTGCGGTTGTCCGTGCTGTAGAAGCCGGAGCCCTTGAAGATCACCGCCGGCATGCTGATCAGCCGTCGCGATGAGCCGCCGCACTTCAGGCACCTCTGCTCCGTAGGCGCGTCGAAACCTTCGGCGCGCTCATACTCGTGCCCTTTGGAGCATCGGTACTCGTATATCGGCAACTTACATCCACCTCCCGTGTATGGAAAGCCGCCCTTTTAGGGCAGCTTCCGAATATGAATATAGCAGGAACCTCACCCTCTCGCAACAGTAAGGGCAGGCCTGGCGTCCCACTCCTAGGACACACTCATTCCTTGTTCGTCTCTTACCGCTCTGATATACTCGCCTGCGGACACTTCCCCGCATAAAAGGAGACCTGTTTGCCTACAGCTGTATCCATGAAATCCCTCCTGGAGGCCGGCGTCCACTTCGGCCACCAGACTCGCCGTTGGAACCCGAAGATGAAGAGGTTCATCTTCTCGGAACGCAACGGCATCCACATCATAGACCTGGAAAAAACCGTCGGCTGCCTGGAAGCCGCCGCCCAGTTCACAAGCGATCTCATCGCCTCCGGCGGCACCCTCCTCTTCGTCGGCACCAAGCGCCAGGCCCAGGACACCATCGAGAGCGAGGCGAGGCGCTGCGGCATGCCGTTCGTCAACACCCGCTGGCTGGGCGGAACCCTCACCAACTTCCACACCATCCAGGGCCGCATCGACTACCTGGTCCGGTTGGAGGACGCCAAGGCCCGCGGCGAGCTTGAGCACCGCACCAAGAAAGAGAGCCTCCGCACCGAAGATGAGATCACCCGCCTCAACCGCTACCTCGGCGGCATCAAGGAGATGACCAACCTCCCCACCGCCGTCTTCATCATCGATACCACCAAAGAAGACATCGCAATCGCCGAGTCCCTGCGCTGCGACATCCCCATCGTCGCCCTCGTCGACACCAACTGCAACCCCGATGTCATCGACTACCCCATCCCCTCCAACGATGACGCCATCCGCGCCATCAAGCTCATCACCGCTCGCATCGCTGACTCCGTCCTCGAAGGCCTCACCGCCCGTGAGTACGCCCAGAAGGCCGCCGATGAAGCCGAAGCCGAGGTAGAGGTCGCCGCCTACAGAGAGACCGGCTACGTCGCCTCGCCTGATGCGCCCACGCCGGACTACAACCAGACGCAAAAAACGGAAGCCCAGCAGGCCCCGGAGGCTGAGCCCGGCGCAGAGCCCACCACTGCCGCCGCGGAGGAGCCCGCCGCCACCGCAGAGGAGCCGCCTGCAGCTGAAGACGCACCGGAACCCGAGACCACCGCCGAACCCGCTGAAGCGGACACCCCCGCCGAGCCATCCCCAGAAGAGCATCCCGACGAGGAGAAGCCAGCCGCGGAGCCCGCTCCCGAGGGCGAATCTACCGAGAGCGAGAAGACCGCCGAAGCCGATAGCGAATAAGGAGACCACCGTGCCCGTCTCTCCCGCGGCCGTCAAGGAACTGCGCGAACTGACCGGCGCCGGCATGCTGGACTGCAAGAGCGCCCTCGAGGAGGCCGGCGGCGACTTCGACAAGGCCAAAGACATCCTCCGCAAGAAAGGGGTCGCAATGGCCGCCAAAAGGGCCGAGCGCGCCACCGCGGAGGGGCTCGTCCAGACCTACGTCCACCACGACGGCCGCCTGGGCGCCCTCGTCGAGATCAACTGCGAGACCGATTTCGTAGCCCGCACCGAGGACTTCAGCAAGCTCGCCCAGAACATCGCCCTCCAGGTCGCGGCCACCAACCCCACCTACGTCGCCTCTGAGGACATCCCCAAGGACACGGAAGGAGACGCCAAAGACCTCTGCCTCCTCCTCCAGCCCTTCGTCCGCGACGAATCCATGACCGTCGCCGACATGGTGAAGGAAACGATCCGCAGGACGGGCGAAAACATCCGCATCCGCCGCTTCGCCCGCTTCGAGCTGGGGCGCTGACAGATGACGGAAGACGCAACCAAACGCGTCCTCCTCAAGCTCAGCGGCGAAGCCCTCATGGGCGACCTCCCCTACGGCATAGACTCCGCCATGCTCAACACCATCGCCGGCCAGCTCAAGGCCGTCCAGAACATGGGCATCCAGGTGGGCATCGTCGTTGGTGGCGGCAACATCTACCGCGGCGCCGCCGCTGCTGCCGCCGGCATGGACCGCGTCACCGCTGACTACGCCGGCATGCTCGCCACCATCATCAACGCCATCGCCCTTCAGGACGCCCTGGAGCGCAACGGCCTCACCGTCCGCACTCAGAGCGCCATCACCGTCACCTCCGTCGCCGAGCCCTTTATCCGCCGCCGCGCCATTCGCCACTTGGAGAAGGGCCGCGTAGTCATCTTCGCCGCCGGCACCGGCAACCCCTACATGACCACCGACACCGCCGCCGCCCTCCGCGCCATAGAGCTGGACGCCGATGTCCTCCTCATGGCCAAGAAGAACGTCAACGGCGTCTTTGAAGCCGACCCCGCGAAAGACGCTTCCGCGCGGAAGTTCCACACCCTCAGCTACCTGGACGCCCTCAACCGCCGGCTTCAAGTCATGGACTCCACCGCCCTCTCCCTCTGCATGGAGAATTCCCTCCCCATCGTCGTCTTCAATCTGCGCATGCCCAGCAGTATCGAACTCGCCGCCTCCGGCAAGGACGACGGCACCACCATAGGCGACCTGGACACCGTACTAGAGGACGCCTCAGAGCCCGCCAAGCCATCGAGGTGACGCCATGATCGACGACGAGCTTCTCGATGCCACTGACCGCATGGAGAAGGCCGCGGAGGCCCTCCGGCGGGACCTGGCCACCATCAGAACCGGCCGCGCCAGCCCCGCCATCGTGGAACACCTCCAAGTGGACTACTACGGCACACCCACGCCCCTCAACCAGCTCGCCACCATCAGTACCCCGGAGGCCCGCCTCATCGTCATTCAGCCCTGGGACCGCGGCTCCATCGGCGCCGTCGAAAAGGCCATCCTCAAATCGGACATCGGCCTCAATCCCAGCAACGACGGCACCGTCATCCGCCTGGCCATCCCCCAGCTAACAGAGGAGCGTCGACGCGAAATAGCCAAGCAGGTCCGAAAACGCGTCGAGGAAGCCCGCATCGAAGTACGCAACATCCGCCGCGACTGCCATGACCATATCCGCCGCCTGGAGCACGACCACGAGATATCCCAGGACGACCTCCATCGTGCCGAAACCGACCTCCAGAAACTCACCGACGACCAGGTCAAAGAGATCGACAAGGTAGGCCACGAGAAAGAGGAGGAGGTTCTCGCCGTCTGACGCTCCGGCCCAGCAACCGTTCCACGCCCTGAGCGTTCTATACTGGTGACGATAACCATGGCCATCGCCATCCGCGCCCCCAAGAAGGCCCCGCCCCCGCCGCCGCTCACCCTATCCCAGGTGCCGGCTCACGTAGGCATCATCATGGACGGCAACGGCCGCTGGGCAACCAACCACGGCCTCCCCCGCCTGGCGGGCCACCGCGCCGGCACGGAGAACCTCCGCCGCGTCATCGAACGCTTCGCTGACTACGGCGTCCACTACCTCACCCTCTACGCCTTCTCCACCGAGAACTGGAACCGACCCAAGCGCGAGATCCGCGGCCTTATGTCAATCCTCTCCCGCGTCATCAAACGCGAAATCAAACACTTCCACAAAAACGGCATCCGCCTTCTCCACATCGGTCGCCTGGACGCGCTAGACCCCACGCTCCAGCAGCAGGTATTGGACGCAATCGACCTCACCAAAGACAACGACCGTATGACTCTCACCATCGCCTTCAACTATGGCGGCCGCGCCGAAATCCTGGAGGCCGTCCGCCGCATCGTCAGCGAAGGCGTACACCCCGACCAGATAAACGAAGGCCTTTTTAAGCACTACCTGTACACCGTGACAATCCCCGATCCCGACCTCATCATCCGTACCGCCGGCGAGATGCGCCTATCCAACTTCCTCCTCTGGCAAGGCGCTTACGCCGAATTCGTCTCTACACCCGTCCACTGGCCGGACTTCGATATCGATGAGATCGACGAGGCGCTGCTCGCCTACAGCCAGCGCAAGCGCCGCTTCGGCGGCCTCCTGCCGGCGGAAGTCGATTACCCAGCACCGGCTAACGGAAAGAACGGCGCCCGCCCCAACGGCCGGCGCGCTCTGGGGCATAACAACACCCAACGCTGATGCTCCCTCAGCGGGTCGCCGTCTCTATCGTCGGCATACCCGTAATCATCGGCCTCACCCTGCTCGGCAGCCCCCTATTCACCATCGTCGCTGGCTTCGTCCTGATCGTCGCCGCCCTGGAATTCTACGCCGCCACTGACCCAACGTCTGCCGGCAACCAGACACACCACCTCCTGGTCCAGCGCCCGCTCGCCCTCATCGGCGCCGCCGGCGTCGCCCTCCTCATCGCCGCCGCCGACAACGGCCTCGACTGGTGGACGCGCGCCCTCGCCCTTCTCGTCCTCCTTCCCTTCCTCCCCATCATCCTCCGCGGCGAGGCCGAGACCGGCCTGCGAGACTGGCTCTGGGCGCTCGGTGGTCTCATGTACGTGGGCTTCCTCGGGTCCCACCTGATCCTCCTGCGTGACACCGCCAACGGTAGTGACTGGGTCCTGCTGGCCCTGTTCGCCACCTTCGCCACGGACACCTCCGCCTACTTCGTGGGCCGCCTCCTCGGCCGCACCAAGATCGCACCCTCCATCAGCCCCGGCAAGACGCTTGAGGGCGCCCTGGCCGGGTTCGCGGCCGGCCTCGCCACCGTCCTCATCCTCAACTGGGCGCTGGACGCCGGCGCCGGCCTGGAGATCATCCCCCTCGCCTTCCTCCTCCCCGCCCTCGCCCAGCTCGGCGACCTGGCCGAATCGCTCATCAAGCGCAGCGCCGGCCTTAAAGACGCCTCCCACGCCATACCCGGCCACGGCGGCCTCCTGGACCGCCTGGACAGCGTTCTGTTTACGGCGCCTTTGGTATACTACTATCTAACATGGATAATCCAGTGACGGGCCGCCGCATTGGCCTCGTCGTCCTCGGCTCCACGGGCTCTATCGGTCGCCAGACCCTGGACGTAGTCCGCTCCCTCCCCAAACACTTCAACGTCATCGGCCTCGCCGCCGGCGGAAACGTCACCCTCCTGGAGGAGCAGGCCCGCGAGTTCAGGCCCCGTTTCATCTACTGCGACCGCGAGAGCGAATACGTTCGCGGCCGCGTCTCCGCCCATTGGGCCGGCATGGAAGAGATGGCCGCCCACCCGAACACGGACGTGGTCGTGACGGCCACGCTGGGCATCACCGGCCTTAGCCCCACCCTCGCCGCCCTGCGCGCCGGCAAGACCGTGGCCCTGGCCAACAAAGAGGTGCTGGTCATGGCCGGCCAGCTCCTTACCGCCGAGGCGAAGCGCCACAGCGCCCAACTGCGGCCCATCGACAGCGAACACTCCGCCATCTGGCAGTGCCTCTGGGGCGAGCACCCCGATAGCGTTGAGCGCATCGTCCTCACCGCCTCCGGCGGCCCCTTCCGCGACACGCCGCCAGAAGAGCTGCACCTGGTAACCGCGGAGCAGGCGTTGCGACACCCCAACTGGCAGATGGGCCGGAAGATCACCGTAGATAGCGCCACCCTCCTCAACAAGGGGCTGGAGTGCATCGAGGCCCGCTGGCTGTTCGACGTGCCCCTCGACCGCATAGACGTAATCATGCACCGCGAAAGCATCGTCCACTCTCTGGTCATGTTTCGGGATGGCTCAGTCAAGGCCCAACTAGGAGTCCCCGATATGCGTCTACCTATTCAATGCGCCCTCACCTACCCGGAGCGCGTGCCCGGCACCGCCGTCCCCCGCCTGGACCTGAGGCGCATCGGCACCTTAAACTTCGGGACACCTGACATGAAACGCTATCCCTGCCTCAGCCTGGCCCTGGAAGCGGGCCGCAACGGCGGCGCCTTCCCCGCCGTCCTCTGCGCCGCCGATGAGATCGCCGTTCAGCACTTCCTGGCCGGCCACCTCGGCTTCACAGACATCGCCCACGTCATCGAAGGCGCCCTCACCGCCCACACCGGGCCCACCAACCCCTCTCTCGACGACATCCTCGCCGCCGACGCCTCAGCCCGCGCCTGGGCCGAGGACTGGGTCAAAGCCAAAACATAGCATGCTAAACTTGAACAAGTACCGGCACCGCATAACCTCCACACAAACCGGCCCATCCCCTGGGCTTTAGCCTGGGGTACAGAAATACCTAGAGGCAGCTTAGCTTAATGGACATCCTCCTCCAGACAATCCTCCCCTTCGTCGGCATCCTCGTAGCTCTCATCGTCATCCACGAGCTCGGCCACTACTTCACCGCCAAACTCACCGGAGTCAAGGTACTGGAGGCCGGCATCGGCTACCCACCCCGCGTATGGGGCTTCACCTGGCGCGATACCATATACTCCATCAACTTGCTGCCCCTGGGCGGCTTCGTGCGCCTCCTTGGCGAAGAAGACCCCACGGACCCACAGAGCCTAGCCGCCAAACCCCGCTGGATCCGGCTCATCGTCCTCGCCTCCGGCTCCGGCATGAACTTCATCCGACCAATCTTCCTCTTCGCTGCCATCTTCATCATCCCCCGCGACGTAAACGTGGGCCTCACCCAGATTACATCTGTGGTGCAAGACGCGCCCGCATCGCAGGCGGAGCCGGTGATACTCCCGGACGGCCTTGCCCCGGACGAGGCCACCGGCCTGCGCGCCGGTGACGTTATCGTCGCCGTCAACGGCAACGAAACACGCAACCCCGGCGAGGTTACGCGGCAGATCCGGCTCAACCTGGGCGAGACGATAACGATGACCGTGCGCCGCCCCCTGGACACGGGCGAAGTGGCGTTCATCGACTATCAAATGGAGGCCCGCTGGTCCGCCCCCGATATCGTCCATACCGTTGAGCCTGGCGATACCGTCAGCTCCGTCTCCAGCTTACTGGGCATCCCCTGGCAAATCGTGCTCCAAGCAGCCGATATCGAATACCGGTTGACCGAGGGCCAGCAACTTGCCATCCGCGACGCTGATGGCACTATCTCCTACGAAGTACAGGACACAGACACCGTAGCCCTCGTGGCCCGCCGCCTCGGTGTCACCAGAGAGGCCGTCCGGCTGGCCGCGGGCCTGCCTGACCCGGAAGCGCTCACGCCCGGTCAGGAGCTACGCCTTGGCCAGGGTCCTACCGGCATCACCATCGCTACCTGGAACCCCGCCTTCATCGAGACTGAGAGCTTCACACCCTGGGAGGCCGTCCCCAAGGGCCTGGGCGAATACGGCGATACGCTGGTCCTGTTCCGGAACGAGGTCGTCTCCTGGTTCAGAGGCGGCACCACCCCCCAGTTCGCCGGACCTGTGGGCATCGCCCAGGCCACCGGCGAGATCGTGGAGCAGTCAGGATGGATAGCCCTCCTCTCACTGGCCGCCCTACTCTCCTTCAACCTCGGCGTCATCAACATCCTGCCCCTACCCATGCTGGACGGCGGACGTATCGCGTTCGTTATCCTGGAAATCATCCGCGGCGGTCGCAGGATCGCTCCCGAGAAGGAAGCGTTAGTGCATCTAGTGGGCCTTGCCCTTATCATTAGCCTGGCCGTTGGCATCACTGTCCTTGATGTCCAACGCATCATCGGAGGGGAGAGCCTGTTCAGATGACTGTCGAGGAGCACCTCCCGCTCAGCCCCAGGCGAAAGTCCCGGCCCGTCCACGTCGGCGACGTCCAGATCGGCGGCGACGCCCCCGTCGTCGTCCAGACCATGACCAACACCGATACCGCCGACGCCCAGTCCACCCTCAACCAGATCGCCCAACTCGCCGATAACGGCGCCGAGATCGTCCGCCTCGCCGTCCCCGATAAGGCTGCCGCCGCCGCCCTGCCGGAGATCGTGCGCGGCACAACCGCCCCCCTCATCGCCGACATCCACTTCGACTACCGGCTAGCCCTCGCCTCCATTAAGGCCGGCATCCACGGCCTCCGCCTCAACCCCGGCAACATCCGTGACGCCGACAAGGTCCGAGAGGTGGTGCGGGCCGCCCAGGAGCGCCGCATCCCCATCCGCATCGGCGTCAACGAAGGCTCCCTGCCGCCGCTGCCCGCCCTCGCCGAAGATGAGTTGCCCCCTCCCAAACCGCGGCGCATGGTGGACGCCGCCCTATGGGAGATAAGCATCCTGGAGGAGATGGGTTTCGAAGACATCAAGATATCCCTCATGGCGTTCGACGTCCCCACCATGGTCACCGCCTACCGCGAGATCGCCCAGCGCGTCCCCTATCCGCTGCACCTCGGCGTGACCGAGGCGGGTACACCAGGCGCCGGCTCCGTTCGCTCCGCCGTCGGCATCGGCCTCCTCCTGGCCGAGGGCATCGGCGACACCATCCGCGTCTCCCTCGCCGCCGACCCGGCCGAGGAACTGCCCGTCGCCTGGAACATCCTCAGCTCCCTCAACATCCGGCAGCGCGGCGCCACTATCGTCGCCTGCCCCACCTGCGGCCGCATCGAAGTTGACCTCATCCCCCTCGTCAACCAGATCGAGGCCCACTTCCAGAAGCTGGGTAAGCCCATCACCGTGGCCGTCATGGGCTGCGTCGTCAACGGCCCCGGCGAGTCCCGCGACGCCGACATCGGCCTCGCCGCCGGTAAGGGCAAGGGCGCCATCTTCCGCAAGGGCGAAGTCGTACGCATCGTCCCCGAGGAGCAGTTCCTGCCCGCCCTCATCGAGGAGGGCCAGCGCGTCATCGCCGAGTAGTTCCCCGACTCGTCGGCGCCTCCTCCGACCGACGACGTAGACGCCATCATCCCCATGACCGCGGTCGAGCAGGGCACCCGTCCCGGCCGAACTGCCCGCCGCTAGCCTCTCCCTCCGCTTACACTACCGCGCCACCCGCTCCAGGAAATCACGCACCGACGCTTCGTAGGCGGCGGGCCCCGCGTTCCAGCTCCGGACGTGACCCACGCCCGCGGCACGCACATACGTCACGATATCAGGCCGCGCTTTCGCCAGAGCGTCGCTCGTCGCCACGGGCACCGTGGGGTCCGCGTCGCCGTGGAACAGGAGAATGGGGACGGCCAGCTCGTCGGCCCGTTTCAGGTAGTTCAATTTGCCCCAGTCAACATCGAACCGGAAACCCACGATTAGCTTACTCACCACCGTAAGGAGCCCGGGCAGGCCTCGCTCCCCCGCTTCTCGATCA
>CBDURB010000027.1:0-10792 GCA_965369585.1 uncultured bacterium | reverse complement strand
TGGCTTTAGCCGGGCAGCTCGACAGCTTCACCGGCGCCTTTCCCTAGCGGGCAGAGCTCTCCAGCCGTAATACGATTCGATTCCCTTCGCGGCGGCTCGGAGCCTAGCAACTGCCGTCTGAGGCTCTTCACTCCGCGTTCTAGCGCCGGGTGTCAATTTATTTACCAATTTCCTTGCCGTGCTAAGGCGAAGTCACGTTAACGTAACGGCAACAATTCCGGCAGCCGAGGCATCTACTCCTATGCGAGGCATAGATAACTTCGATGTTTACCGCAAGCACAAGCGCCCTGAAGAGATCGCGCCGTCAGGCCAGACCGGCGCCTGCGCGCGAGAGCGGGCCCTTCATCTGGCGAGAGGTCCTGTGGGTGCTCGATTGGCTCTCGCTACGTCTCTCGCCCGTCTACCTGGGCTTTGGCGTGCCCCGGGGCGACGGCAGCCCCGTGGTCCTTGTCCCCGGTTTCCTGACAACGGACGCCTACCTGGTGGAGATGTACTTCTGGCTGCGGCGCATAGGCTACACCCCCTACTTCTCCGGCATCGGCATCAACGCCGACTGCGTCCACAAGTCGACGCAGCGGTTGGAGAAGACGGTGCAGGACGTTCACGCGGAGACGGGCAGGCCGGTTCGGATCATCGGCCACAGCCTCGGCGGCTTCCTCGCCCGAAGGCTCGCCCTTGCGCGTCCGGACATCGTCAGCCACATCATCTCCCTTGGCGCCCCCATTCGGTCCTTGGAGGCACACCCGGCCCTCATGGCCACCGCCAGGTGGGTCAGCGCCCATTCCGCGCACCCGCGGCCCGAGGGCAGCAGCCAGAGCCCGTCCGAGCTCCTTGCTGGCAGCGACTGCGAATGCGCGTCCGATCACTGTGTCCCCACTCCACCACCCTCCATCCGCCGCGCCTCCCTCTACAGCCGCGACGACGGCATGATCGACTGGCGAAACTGCCTGGAGCCAGACCCATCGCTCAACCACGAAGTTGGAGGCACTCATATCGGTCTCGTATTCAACCCCCGCGTCTACCGGGTCGTCGCCAAGCTGCTCGCGCAGACGAAAGACCCCAGCCGTCGCCGGGTGGCCAAGCGTGCCGGCAAGAGAGCCAGTCGCAACCCCATCCTCGCAGACGCGCCACGCCAAGCTGCGTGAGGTTTTGCCCCACAGCGAAACACTGCGCCTGCCCGACTGACAGCGACGTCCGTTTCGTACAGAATTAAGGCGCTTTCTAATACGGAGCGAACACAGTCAAGCAACCGGCTTTTGCGAGGACTGCTCCTATCTGCGATACTGGCCCTGCTGAAGCGTCCTGAAGTCGCCCGCGTCCTAGGAGGGGAGAGAGAATGGCCACCTACACTGAGCTGAACAAGGAACTCACCGACGAGCAGCAGCAGATCAAGGAAGAGACCCACAAGTTCGCCGTAGAAGTGCTGCGGCCCGCCAGCATCGAGCTGGACAAGCGCTCTCCGGAGGATGTGATCGCTAAAGGGTCCGTCCACTGGGACGTGTTTCGCAAGGCATACGAACTCGGTTACCACAAGGCGACCTTGCCCGAGGCGCTGGGCGGTGCCGACATGTCGCCCCTGGCCCGCCACATCTACACTGAGGAGATCGCCTGGGGCAGCGCCGACTTCGCCATCTCCATCGGCGTCACCTCCTTCCCCTTCAGCTTCGCCGCCATGAGCGGCAACCCCGACATTATGCGCGACGTGGTGATGCCCTTCGTCAATGACCGCGAGGCCAAGTACATCGGCTGCTGGGCGATCACCGAGCCCGATCACGGCTCCGACACCCTCATGATCGGCACCGAGCAGTTCAAACAGCCCGAAACCGCAAGCGACCTGGAGGCCCGGCTGGACGGTGATGAGTGGGTGATCAACGGCCAGAAGTCCGCCTGGGTGTCGAACGGGACCATCGCCACCCACGCCCTGGCGTTCCTGGGCATCGATAGGAGTCGCGGCCAGGCGGGCGGCGGTGTAGCCCTGATCCCCCTCAACCTGCCCGGAGTTACCAAGGGCAAGCCCCTAGACAAGATGGGACAGCGCGCCCTCAACCAGGGGGAGATATTCTTCGAGGACGTCCGTATCCCCAAACCCTATATGCTGGTTGAGCCGGGCGGCTATCCCTTCATCATCGACACCGTCCTCGCCGGCGCCAACGCTTTCATGGGAGCGGCCTTCACCGGTGTGGCTCGCGCCGCCTTCGAGGAGGCTCTCGCCTACACGAGACAGCGGGTGCAGGGCGGCAAGCCCATCTGCGAGCACCAGGCCGTCCAGCTCAAGCTGTTTGACATGTTCACCAAGGTTGAGGCCGCCAGAGCCCTCTCCCGCGCCGCCCTCGTCTACAACACCACCACCACCCCGCCCGCCACCCAATACTCCCAGGCATCGAAGGTATTCTGCACCCAGACCGCCTTTGAGGTGGCCAGCGACGCCCTCCAACTGTTCGGCGGCTACGGGCTGACCAAGGATATGCTGGTGGAGAAGCTGTTCCGCGACGCCCGCGCTGCCTTGATCGAGGATGGCACCAACGAGGTCATGTCCCTCGGCGGCGCCCGCAAGATCATCGATTCGTACTAGGCCACGACTCCAGCCGCAGAAACTGCCTTTTCCGGACGGTCGTAGCCCAGCACCTGCAGGATCGCCTCCACCACCTCCGGATCGAACTGCGTCCCGCTGCTGGCTACGATCTCCTCCACCGCCGCCAGGTGAGACCTGGCGTCTCGGTAGGGCCGGTCCGACGTGATGGCGTCGAAGGCATCGGCCACCGCGAAGATGCGAGCGCCACGTGGTATCTCATCGCCACGGAGCCCGCGCGGGTAGCCGCTCCCATCGTAGTGCTCATGATGGGAGCGCACGATCTCTGCCGCACCCTCCAGCGTCTCTATCTGTCTGAGCATATGCCAGCCGATGTCCGGGTGCTTCTTCATCTCCTCCCATTCCTCCTCAGTGAGGGAGGTCATCTTATAGAGGATCGAGCTTCGGATCGCGAACTGGCCAACATCGTGCAGTAGGCTCGCCCGCTCCAGGTCGTTCCACTCCGGCAAGCCCTCGTTCATCCCAAGCTCAGCAGCGAGAGCGAGAGCGAGCGCAGTCACCCGCAGCGTCCGATCATCCAGACCGCTGCCACGGCCGTCAAGGGCGACGACGAGCGACTGCAATGTGTTCCGGTAGCTGCTCTCCGGAACACGCCCCTCGTCCAGACTGGGGATCGCAACGCTGGTGCAGTTCCGGCCGGCCAGCTTGCTGCGATAAACCGCCATGTCGGCGTGGTGTAGCAGCAAACTGGGCTCCGTGCAGGGGTCCGGGAAAGTCGCCACCCCCAGGCTCATCGTCACCCGAAGCGGTTCGTCCTCATCGGGCAGAGGGATCACAGCCGCCTCAACCTCTCCACGGATGCTCTCGGCCAGCGCGAAGGCGGTGTCAACGTCGGTGTCAGGCAGCAGCAGCGCGAACTCCTCGCCGCCCAACCTGCCGGCGACGTCGCCGGCCCGCAGACAACGCTTGAGAGCGGAAGCGGCCGCCTGGAGCGCCTGGTCTCCCACTAGATGCCCATGAGTGTTGTTGACGTTCCGCAGCAGGTCCAAATCCGCCATGATTACAGCCGTAGGGACGCCGACCTTCTCCAGCTTCGCCACTTCCTGGCGCAGCAAACCATTGAAACGCCTGGCGGTCAGGAGCCCGGTCTTCACATCGTTGTACGCCTCATCTTCAAGCTGCGGCACATGCAGAGCGCGGTAGAGTAGCAGCAGAGGCACGACTCCAAGAACGAGCAGCAGGGGACTGGTGGTCCAGAATACGGCCATCCCCGCGCCTAGGAAAATGAGAGTGACATCCGTTTCCAGACTGCCCCAGGCGAAGACCTGCGAGTCCCGGAAGGAGATTCCCCGCGCCAGCCAGAGGACGAGACCAACCATAACGTGATTGATGAGGATGAACGTGGTCGCCGCCAGACCTGTAGCCACCGCCGTCTGCCAGCTCACGCTGAGGCTGGACTGCCCGGCCACGGCATTGAACACGGCCCAAGCAGCCAGCATGTTGAGCAGATATGTCGAGATATTGAACGTCTGGATGTACCACGGATAACGGTAACGTATCCACTCCGGCACCAGGATGATAAGGCCCAAAGGCACCAGCAGTGCGGGATCAAGCAGGAGCACCGCGGCAAACAAGAACGCGGGCGTGGTGTGATAAGAGTGACTGCTGGGCGCGTCTACCTTAAACAGCTGCGCCGCCGCCGAAAGTACCCCTAACACAGCAAAGGCGGCCACCTGCTCCGCGGAAGGATGCCCGCCGCTGACGACAACGGCGAAACCGCCCACACCGACCGCAATGGCGTAGACGGACGCTAGGTAAAGTTTGGAGAGGGAGGGCAGCGTCCCCGCATCTTCTCGCCGACCGCCATCAGGCGGTTCAGGCGGTTCAGACGGTTCGCTACCCTCCTTCACCCGCGCTGGTGAAGCTCTAGCTTTCACTCCGTAAGATCACCTACCTGCTCCACAGGATGCTCCGCCAGAGGATGTTCCGCCAGAGGATGTTCCGCCAGAGGATACTCCGCCACAGGATGCTCCGCCACAGGATGCTGTCCTCCATGATCATGCCCGTCTCCGGGTCGATGAACTCATTGGGCAGCGCCCCACCGTTCGCTGTCCCTACCAGGGTGGTGAACGTTGCGCCGAAGGCGTCGATCCCCGGCGCGTCGGAGCCGGACATCGACGCTCCGGTTACCATCACCCGGAACTTCACTTCATCCGGAGTCAGCGACGGGTCCTCATCCAGCATCAGGGCCACGCTGCCGGAGACTATGGCTGCGGAGCCGGAGGTACCGCTGAGCCGTACGTAATCGCGGTCCACAATGCTCTCAGACCCTTCCTGCGCCAAGTAGGTCTGGGGGCCACCGAAGGTGGAGGCGATGTCCACACCGGGTGCCGTTACCTCAGGCTTGGCGTAGCCATCCACCGTCACACCGCGGCTGGACCAGTCGGTGACATGATCGTCGGAGCGGTCCGCCGTGCCGTTATCGTCGAACGCACCGACGGTTATCACGTAAGGATCGTTGGCGGGGGAGCGGTCTATCGCCAGCTGCCCTGTGCCAAGGTTGCCGGCGGAAACCACGACGACGATACCTTGGAACCAGGCCTGTTCGACCGCCGCTGAGAGCGGATCCCGCAGGTAGCTGTCGGCGATTGCGGAGTTCAGGGAGATGTTGATCACCCGTACGTCATAACGGTCTTTGTTTTCGACTACCCACTGCAGGGCCTGGATAACGTCGCCTACGCGTGCGGAGCCGTCTCTGTCGGCTACCTTCACGCTGAGAAGGTCAGCGCCGGGGGCGATCCCTACATAGTGGCCACTAGGATCGCTGCCAGCGATGATGCCTGCCACCCAGGTGCCGTGGCCGTTCTCGTCTCTCGAGGACTTCACCTCGCTGAAGTTCCGTGAACCAGCGATCCTCCCGCGGAAGTCAGACCCCGAGTTGATGCCGCTATCGATCACCGCCACAGTCACGTCGTCGCCTGTGATGCCCTCATCCCAGACGGGGACGGCGCCGGCGGCGAACGGGTAGACCGTGGCCAGACGAGAGGCGTCTACCTCATCGTTGCCACGGCGTGAGGTTGTCATCGGCGCATCCAGGGATATCCAGTTTGCGCCATCAGTGAAGTCCAGCGTACGTATGGCCGCAATCGGCATCTCTGCCTGGAAGCCGCCGATGATATCGAACTCACTGATCACGGTTCCGCCGTGTCCCATAACCCACAGCGGCAGACTAGCATCATCAGAACTGACGATGACGGGTACGTCCTGTCCGGGGAACAGGTCCGCGAAAAGATCTACGGCGGGATGAACGTTCTGCTCTTCTCCCTCTTCTGCAGCGGCCGTCGCGGGGAGGAGAACAGCCAGCGCCAGCAGCAGCGCCAATAGTGACAGCCAGGCGTATTTGCCGCGTCTGATAATCATGCTTCTCCTCCTCTTGTCGCGAGTGCCTGCGAAGATACCTAAGTAAGATGCCTACCAGAGCACAACCTTACGGGCTTTGGTGAACGGAAGGTAAATGGCCGGTTCAGATACGGTTTGCGTTATTCGCCACTCGATTGGGATTTGGCGTGTAGCGTCAGCCCTGAGGTGGACTGGTATCGCGCGCCTGGCACTATTGCCCTGTCGCTGCTCGCCGGCTCGCTGGGGCTACTTCCGGCTATCGCCTGCTCGGCCCACCTTCGCCCCTGATTGGCGCCACCGGGCCGGCAGTAGCCGGCAAACCTCAGTCGCAGGAGTCCCTAAGTAAGGGGCAGGGGCCGAAATCCGGCCCCTGCATGGAGACTGTATGGTGGAGACGGAGGGGAATTGAACCCCTCGTCCAGAGGAAGACCCACTCGGACATCTACAAGCTTAGCCGGCGTTTGCATCTCGCCCGCCGTACCTCCACCGACGGAGTCACCGACGGGCCAGCCGATTAGCTCTTTGGCCCCCCGTATCGGCGTCGGGGGAACCGCACCTCGACTTCACGGCGCCGGACCTTGCCCGTCGAGAAGAGGCATGGGCCCAACGTAGCCACCTTAATTAGGCGGCTAAAGCGTACTGGTTTTCGCCAGTTATATTTCGCCACCTGTTTAACGAGGGTATGGCGACCTCGGCTTGCAATCCGGGCTCAACCTTCCCTGTCGAACCCTTTCGTCCCCGCAATTCAATTATAGCACGCCCCCAGCACTATCATGCCTTGCGCCGCAGCGCCCGTTCCATCTGTCGGTCCGCGTCTTTCTTGGCGATGGCGGCCCGCTTGTCATAATGCCTCTTACCGCGGCCAACAGCTATCTCCAGCTTAGCGCGGCCGCCCTTCAAGTACAGGCGCAGGGGCACTATCGTCACCCCCTGCCCCTCCACCTCCCGCCTAAGCTCCGCGATCTGGCGCTTGTGCAGGAGCAAGCGTCGCCGCCTTGTCGGATCGTGGTTGGCGGAGCCCGCAGGCGCGTAGTGCGCTATGTGGGCGCCCACCAGCCACACCTCACCGCCATCGGGGCGGACATACGCCTCGCGGATGCTAACTCGCCCCTCGCGGATGGACTTTATCTCCGTGCCCCGCAGGGAGAGGCCGGCCTCCAGCGTGCGCACGATATGGTAATCGTGCTGAGCCTTGCGGTTGACCGTGACGGTCTTTTCGCCCACGTTACCCCCACCAGGGGAGTGGTTTACATAACCCTACTGAGCCGCTCGTGTCAGGTTCTCTCGCATGTAGTCGATGGCGGCAAACAGCTGGACGTCCCGGTCAGCCTCGATATCCTCCTCCGTGAAGACGATCTCCACGTCCGGCTCAATTCCCACCGCCTCTATCTGTTCACCGTTCGGGCACTCCCACCGGGCGATGGTGACGTACAACGCGCCGTTATTGGACAGCTCTCGCAGGTGGTTGACGGAGCCCTTGCCGAACGTCTGCTCGCCGACGAGGGTGGCGCGGTCGTTGTCCCGCAAGGCGCAAGCCAGCACCTCAGAGCCGCTGGCCGAGCCCGGACCCACGAGCAACACCACAGGTATCTCCGTCGCCGGCCCGCCCGGGTTAGCGCTGGTCACACTCTCCTCGCCCTCACGGCTCACCTCTATGATGATGACGCCATCGTCCAGGAACATATCCGCCGTCCTGATAGTGGCGGCCAGGCCACCGCCGGGGTTCCGGCGCAGGTCCAGAATGACGCCGCCATATCCTTCCTCAACGATGCGCTCCAGCTCTTCACCCAGGTCTGTTACGGCCTGGTCCGTGAACTGCTGCAGTTCAATGTAAGCCAGATCGCTGACCGGGTTGCCCGCCTCATCCTCGATCGGAGGCGTGAACACCGTAGGTATGACGATCGTCCCGCGCGTTATGGACACATCCTCCGTAGAGCCGTCGGAGTGCTCGATGCCCAGCGCGACTTCAGTCCCCTCCGGCCCGCGGATGCGCTTCACCGCCTGGGCCACCGTCCAGCCATCCGTGGACTCTCCGTCCACCGTGCGAACTATGTCGCCCGCGCGTACGCCGGCATTCTCCGCAGGGGAGTCACGGAATGGCGTCACGATCACGATTTCGCCCGTGACCGGGTCCTGCTCCACCTGCGCGCCTATCCCCTGAAACGTCCCTGAGATTACGTCGATCCCCAGCTCATAGGACTCTGGATCGATGTATACGGTGTGCGGGTCGCCAAGCGCCTGCAGAATGCCGTTGATAGCGCCCAGCTTCAGGAGCTCGGGGTCCAGCGCCTCCGGATTTACAAAGTCCTCCTCCAAGATAGCGTATATCTCCTCCAGGATACCGAAGCCGATCTCGTCCGTTATCTGTACGGTAGTGCCGCCGCCGTCTCCACTGTCGCCCAGCGTGTAGCCGATAACGCCGGACAGGGCGATCGCCAGCGCCACGGCCAGCGATAACATACTCCACTTCATCATCTTCCACATGCGTCAATTCACCTCGTGCCCAATATTGACATAACGCGCCATCTCTCGCTGGATACGTTTATCCCCAACATTCGCGGTGGTCAAGCGCCCCAATCCCTGCTAATCTGTCCCCCGTGAGTCGGACTGCATCTAGTCTAGCATCGCCTCCGCACCCCTGGCAATTTACGCCTGTCACCGCCGTCTGGATTGCCCAGCGATGATCTCCGGCTTGGGCGCAAGGACAGGATCGCCAAACGGCGTTTCTAGGTTTGGGGCTTTACCTAACATATATAGTGCGAACCTTAATTACTCCTTCCGCCGCCCCCCTGCCGGGGCCCGGCACCTCCACTCTCCTCCCCCATGAGGCGCATCAACGTCTCCGGCCCCCAGCTCCGCTTCGCCGCCGCTCACTTCACGACCTTCGCTGGCGAGTGCGAGCCTCTCCACGGCCACAACTACGCCGTCGCCGCCCAGCTCGAGGGTGAGCTAACGCCCGACTCCTGGCTGTTCGACTTCGTCGAGCTGCGCCGCGTCGTCGCCGGCCTCTGTCAGGAGCTCGATCACGCCTTCCTCCTCCCTACAGAGAATCCTAACCTAACCGTGGCCCACAGCGACGGCCACTACACAATCACGTTCGATGACCGACGTTATGTCATCCCTGAGGCGGAGGTCCGCGCCCTCCCCATCGACAACTCCACCGCCGAGCGCCTGGCGGAGTGGCTCGCTGGCCGCCTCGCGGACGAGCTCAGAGCCCGTGGCGCGACGAACCTCTCCTCCCTCACCGTTACGGTAGAGGAGGCCCCGGGCCAGTCCGCCTCCTTCACCCTTACCCTCAATCCTGACGGTTGACAGACCTGACAAAGCGGCTATCATGTTGCTTACCGAAGCACGCATCTCGTTCCTTGGAGCGGACTCGCCTCCGTAGACGCAAATGCAGATCGACTGGCAACGGGCGATCAACGACATCCTCGCCAGCAAGCTCTCCTGCCCCCGCTGCGGTGCACTCGTAGAGGAGGTTATGATCGGCTACCTGCGCACCGCGGAGGCCGCCCAGTGGGCTCCCCTCTGCGATGGTTGCACCAAGCACGACAACTGCGACGCCCGCAAGTTCGTCCTCCTCTGCCCTTCCTGCGCGACCGAGATGCGCCTCCGCGCACACCCCGTCGATGAGCAAGGGTTCATGCTCGCTCTCATGGAGGAGTGCCGTCGCAGCCTTGACGAGTCGCTCGACTACATCGCCGACTACTGGCGCGAGGACCTCGACGTCGATCCCGAAGAGATGGACAAGCGGCTGGATGAGGTGGAGCCGGACCTGTTCGAAGAGGAGAACTCCTGGCGCCGTTATGTAGAGGAACAGTACCTCAAGGTGCACACCTGGCTCCGCGACCGCCGGATCACAATACCGAACCCCGGCTGGCGCTCCGAGTACGTCGAAGAGGTCATCGCTGCCAGCTACACATCGCTGCTGGGAGACTAGCCGGCTAGCTCCTCATCTTGACCACCGTCCTCCTCCTGTTCGACTCCCGCGGCGGCTTGACCGAGCAGCTTGCTGACGCAGTCGCCGAAGGTGTGCGCTCCGTCGCAGGCGTCACCCTTCGCCACCGCCGCCTGGACGACGCCGGCATCGACGAGCTCAAGCAGTGCGATGCGCTAATCCTGGGATCACCCAACTGGAGCGGCATGACCGGTAAGCTCAAGGACTGGATGGATCACTCCGGCGACCTGTGGGAGAGCGGCGAACTGGCCGGCAAGGTCGGCGCCGCCTTCACCGCCGGCTGGTCACGCTCCGCAGGCACGGAGGCGACCCTCCTCCAGCTCCTCCACCTCCTGTTCGCCCACGGCATGATCGTCATCGGCCTCCCCTGGTCCGACCGGATGCGCCGCTCCGGCTCCTACTACGGCGCCACCGCCCACGGCGAGGTCACGGAGGATGACCGCGCCCAGGCGCGAAAGCTGGGCCGCCGCGTCGCCGACCTCGCTCAACGCCTGTTCCCTGAGAAAGGAGAGGTATCATGATCGTCCATAGCCCCTGGTCCAGCCTGGAGCCCTACCCCCAGATCACCCTCACCCAGCTCCTGGAGCCCTCCGTCAGTCGCTTCCAGGACAAGCCGGCCTTCATCACCGCCGAGGGTCAGGAATACACCTTTGGCCACGTCTGGGAGGCCAGTCGCCGCCTGGGGCGCTTTCTCCAGGACCAAGGACTCCAGAAAGGTGACCGCGTCGCCATCCTCTCGGCCAACGCTCCCGAGTACTTCGTCGCCTTCTACGGCACCCTGTTCGCCGGCGGCGTTGTCACCACCCTCAACCCCCTGTATAAGGAGCGCGAGATCCTGCACCAGATGGAGGACTGTGACGCCTCCGCCGTCTTCGCCATGCGCCAACTCCTGCCCCAAGTCCAGT
>CBDURB010000026.1:0-11250 GCA_965369585.1 uncultured bacterium | reverse complement strand
GGGAAGGCGCCAGATAGGGGATGGCCCCTGACTGCGGAAAAAGCACCTCATCCAGGGGCCCTACGAGGGAGAAGTCGTATCTGGAGCGGGCGATGGGGACCGCCGTGTCCGCTTTAGGCGGAAACCCACGGCCCTCTGCTTGGGAAGAACCCTGGTCAGGCAGGCAGCGCAGAGGGCGGCTTTCGCCCGATTGATGAGTACCCAGTCGTAGATTCGTAGACGCCAACGAAGGTGCGTCCCACGACCCCCTGAGCCTGCAAGACCCTCAGCGCGTCAATAACCTGCCGTTCGGTAGGCCTCAGGAACGTGTACTCCCGGATGATCCTGGCTATGGCTGTGTAATGAAGCGGATGTCCACAGACTGTAAGCAGGAACTGGCAGTATTCCCGAAGGGCCGACACGAACTCTGGCCTTGAGCGGCACGCACCCTTCTCGGAAGAGGGGCATTTCGTCGCCTCTAAGCCGGTTCTGGGGATGCAGCGCATTGCGAATTTCCGTGGTCCATTAAGGGACCCTGGCGGGCTCTACTGATGGCAGTTCTCGCAGATGGGTGAGTGGCTGCTGAGAGAGTCGCTGTAGGTCATGGAGTTCATGGCGTAGCCGCTGCCGCCGTGGGCGATGTGGCACGTTGCACACTTGATGTAGCCGTCCCCATCATCTAGCACCACGTCACCTGGTTCGTCGAAGAGGCGGGTGCCGCTGAAGTCGTCCGTCGGGTGCAAATCGCGGTCCAGCGGCAGGTTGGGGTCGGTGGCCAGTACGTCAACTGCGTGATCGTCACTACCCATGTATGTGGCATGGCAGGTGCCGGAGGCGCACAGGTTGGCGTTCTGGAAGTCCGGATCCAGAGCGTCCGTGGCGAACATCCAGTTGTCCTCGTGAGAGTCGTGGCAGATGTCGCAGTCCTGGCCCTCTCCCATCGGGTGGGTGGCGTAGTCCGGGATCCACTGGCCGGCGATGGCTCCGTCGTGGCAGCTAAAGCAGAGAGCACCGAGCCCCGGTAGCCTGGTGCTGGGCGTCTTCGCCCAGAGGTAGATGCCGCTCGACTTGTGGGGTGTGTGACACTGTGCACAGGTGGGGTTCCCTGCGGAGCCCAAGTCGTGAGCTGTGCCGAAGACGTCGCTGATGCTACCGTAGGCTGCGCTGGCGCCCAGCGCTAGGGCCAGGGCGCCAGCTACGAAGGCTATCCAGAGTGTCCTTCGGGTCAAACTGTTCCCTACCTTTGCCGCTGCCTCCGTCTCCTACTCGTGGCAGTTCTCGCAGATGGGCGAGTGCGAGTCAGTCTCCGAGATCTCGGGCATTGCGGTCAGTGTCTCAGCTTGACCGGCGTGGGGAGTGTGGCAGGTCATGCAGCGGATGTCGCCGGGGCCACTGGTCTCCACGAAGTTAGGCGTGTCGTCGCCCGGACTCACGTTGTAGTAGAGTGTGTCATCGTTCCACAGGCGGGTACCGCTCAGGCCCCACAACACTGAGTCGCCGTTCCAGAGCCGGTCCGCCCCGGCGGGTGGAGTGAAGTCGTTCGCTCCCTCGGGCTCGGTGATCATCTCCGGGTGCGTGGTGTGGGGTATCGGATTGTTCTCATCGTCGTAGCTCTGTATGCCGTGTCTCGATCCTTCGTGGCACCAGGCGCAGATGCTGGCGTTCATGTAGTCTTCGGGAACGGTATCGCCGTCATGGTCCGCCGGGGTAAAGCGCTCGGTGTCCAGGAACACCCAGGCGCTGGAGTGGGCGTCATGGCACTTGCCGCAGTCGGGCTCCATGCACTTCTTGCAAGAAGTTTCGTACATGGCATGCTCGGTGATGGGGTACTCATCGCCGGTGCCCGGAACATGGTCAGGGTCGTACATCACGACCCCTTGGGGATGGTTGTGGTCGGCGTCCACGAAGTATGAGCCGTCGGAGGTCACGGAGCCGTCGTGGCAGCTAAAGCATAGGGGAACGACCTCGGACTCACCGGCGTATGAGTCGGGCCCGCTATAGGGGACTTGCGCCCACAGGTACATCGCGCCGGCCTTGTGGGGGGTATGGCACTGGGCGCAGGTAGGGTTACCCGGCGTGCCTGTGTCGTGGTCGCTACCGAAGATGTCGCCCTTCGCGGACTCACCGGCCTGACCGGCCGTCACCATCGTCAGGGCCAGGGCCACTGCTGCCATGGCCGCAATCAATGGGATCAACTTCACTCTCATGACGACACCTCCCACAAGTTTGTTCCCTCTTTCACAAGTTAACCTTACGTGAACCACGGTGACAGAGTCATAAAAAGCCATTCCCTGAAAGGTCGAAAATCGTTCACCTTTTGGCTCCTATCGCTGCCGCTCCCGGCGGCTCGGGGGCATCCTCGGTCACGTGGCCTGGATCGGCGTCGCCCTTGGCCAGGCGGTAGCCGCCACCGTAGTGGGTGAGGATGTACCGCGGGTGTCGGGGATCGGCCTCCATCTTGCGGCGGAGGCGATAGATGTAGGTCTTCAGATATTGCGGCTCGTCGCGATACTCCTCGCCCCAGATGCGGGCCAACAGGGTCCTGTGGCTGACCATCTGGCCGGCATTGCGGGCCAACTCTTCCAGGATGCGGTACTCCTTGGCGGTGAGGTCCATACTCTTGCCCCGGAGCTTCACTTGGCGCTGGCCGAAGTCGAACGTCAAGTCGCCCCAGCGGAGGAGACCCGGCCGCTGGGCGCCAGGCATCGTACTGGTGCGGCGCAGGAGGGCGTCGATACGGGCCATGAGGGTACGATAGCTGAAGGGCTTGGTGATGTAGTCGTCGGCTCCTAACTCGAAGCCCTGGACGACGTCTTCCTCGCGGTCCTTGGCCGTGAGAAGGATGATGGGGGTGTCTGCGCGAGCGCGAAGGCGGCGGCAGACCTCGAAGCCGTCGATATCGGGAAGCATAACGTCAAGGACCACCAGATCCGGGTCTTCCGCCTCGGCCCTGGCCAGACCCTCCGTCCCGGTAAAGGCAGCGATGAGGGTGTAGCCAGGTCTGTAGACCTGGAAGGCCACGGTGAGGATCTTGATGAACTCTTGCTCGTCATCCACCAGCAGTATCTTCACGGTTTGTCACCTCCCTTCCTTCAGCGCTGCAAGGCAGGGCGAAGGCGAAGAGGCTGCCTTTGCCCGGCTGGCTCTCGGCCCACAGGCGGCCCCCGTGGAGGGCCACCAGACGTTGGGCGATGTGGAGGCCCAAGCCGGCGCCGTCCCCGGCGAACGGCCGCCGCTTCCCGTCCAGCAGTCGCTCCAGCCGCTCCTGAGGGATGCCCGGTCCTGCGTCCTCCACCTCCACCGTCACCGCCTCGGCTTGGTGGGTAGCCCTTACGGCGATGGGGGTATCGGGAGGGGAGTGGCGGGAGGCGTTAGTCAGGAGGTTGAGCAGCACCTGCTGGATGCGGTCTGGGTCAGCGCTGACCAGAAGCCGGCCTGACGGCAGGCTCAGGGAGAGGCTCTGTTCCTTCGCCGCCATCATGGGCCGCACACTTTCCGCCGCCTCAGCCACCAGGGCCGCGAGGTCAACGGGCCCCTTGTGAAAGGCCATATCGCCGGCCTCCATGCGGGCCAGGTCCAGGAGATCGCCCACGCGCCGATTCAGGCGGTTGATGTTGCCGGCGATTATCTGGAGAAGCTCCCGCCGAGGGACCTCGTCCTGGTGGGGAGCCTGGTCCAGAAGGAGTTCGGTGGCGTTGTGCATGAGGGCCAGAGGAGTTCGCATCTCGTGAGAGGCCATGGCCAGGAACTCCGCCTTACTCGTTTCAGCCTCCTCGAGACGGGCCGCCATCCCGTTGACCACTTTGGCCAGGCGGCCCACCTCGTCGGCGGAATCGAGGTGCACCCTCTGCCGCAAGTCGCCCCGGCCGATCCTTTCGATGGCCCCCACAACCTGCTCCAGCCGGGAGGCGATGGCCTTGGCGATGGCGAACCCAAGCACCAGCAGGACGAGGGGAATGAGCAGAAGCGCCGCCAGGCCGCCGGCCACGAGTGTGTCTGTGGTCCATACCTTAGACCGGGGCACGAACACGGCGAACGCCACCTCCGCATCGTCCCCCAGGGCCAGGCGATCGTATATGGCGGCGTAGGCCTGGCCATCGACCACCGATCCTTTCTTGACGGGCCCGGCGGCCATGGCTGTCTCAGGGGGGAGAGAAGCCAGGTTTGGCGGCTCCATATGCTGGCTCGTAAAGGTGCTGGCGGCCATCTGGCCGTCCTGGAAGACGGCAAGCTCAGCGTCGACCGACGACTTCAGTACGGCCAGCAGGCGGCTCAGCAAGCGCCCAGCGGCAATGAAGCCTTGAGGACTCTCCCCTGAACCGACGGGCCTTACGACTACAAGCATGTGCCCCACCGGCGTGGTGACGATGGCACCTCCTTCGTTGTCGGCGTCCCCGCGACCGAGGCGCGCCAGGGTCTCGGCCGGTATGGGGGCGTGGCCCCCGGCCGCCACCAGGATGCCCCCCTCGAGGTCGATCACCTGAAGCGCATCGAAGGCCCCGGGCGCAGCCAGCTCGAGCAACTCGGACAGGCCCTCGCTGTCCCCAGCGGCCAGGGCCGTACCAAACTCCGCCTCCTGCGCCAATAATGCGGCCGAGCGATCAAGCTCGCTGGTCTCGCGATCCAGCATAAGCAGGAAGAGAGTGCGGGCGTTGTCCAGCTTCAAGTCGACGTTCTGCGAGGCCGATCTGTTGGCCAGGGGTAGCCCGAATCCCAGGGCCACCACCGCAAAGGCGATGATGAGCAGAGAGAAGGGGATGAGGATCTGGAACCGTAGCGGTAGATCAAAGAACTTAGTTCGCATATTGTTCGCCAGCTACTCCCCATCGTCCAGCCCGAACAGGTCTCGCGTCATGGCAAGGTAGTGCTGATCACCGCTATGTAGCCTTAGACGGGTGAGCGGGCTGTGGAGGATCTTCTTCACGATGGCCCCTGTCAGGGCCTCGATTCTCTCGCGCTCCCCGGGGTTCAGACGCCGAAGGCGGCGGAGGGCCTTGGCCGTCTCCTTCCGCCGGATTGCTTCAAGCCTCTGGCGAAGGGAGACGATGGTGGGCACCGCCCGCAGGGCCCGCCACCAGGCAAGAAAGCGCTGCACCTCCTCCTCTACGATAGCGTCCACCTTGGCCGTCTCCTTCTCGCGCTCCTCGGGGCCAGCGGGGCACATGTCGTCGAGGTCGTCGATGTCGTACAGATGGACGCCATGAATCTCTCGGACGTCAGGATCGACATCGCGGGGGACGGCGATGTCGATGAGGAGAAGGGAGCGTCCGTTGCGCCGGGCCATGATAGGCGCGAGGTCACCCTTGCCGATGAGGGGAAGGGGAGACCCGCTTGCGCTGATGACGATGTCCGTCTTTGCCAGGGCCTGGGGTAAGCGCGACAAGGGAACGGCTGTGGCATTCAGGTGCTGGGCCAACTCGGCCGCCCGGTGGTAGGTGCGGTTGGCTATGGCCAGGTTATTGGCCCCGGCCTTGACAAGAGTGCGGGCGGTGAGGACACCTGCTTCGCCGCTGCCCACCACCAGCACCTGGCAGGCTGAAAGGTCGCCCAGAAGGTGCTGGGCCAGAGTTACCGCTGCTGCACTGACAGACCTCCCGTGGTAGCCGATGAAGGTCTCACTGTGCACCCGTCGCCCGGCCCGGATGGCCGAGTGAAAGAGGCGATTGAGAATGGCGTTGCAGAGGTGGGCCTCGGCGGCGGCAGCCAGGGCCGCGCGCACCTGCCCCAGGATCTCGGTTTCGCCGAAGATCATGGAATCCAGCCCGGCGGCGACGCGGTGGAGGTGGCGAATCGCCTCCTCGTTCAGCCGGCAGTAGGTGTATTGATCCAGGCTCTGATCGCTGACCCCGGCGGTATCTGCCAGCAGCCGTAAGGCCTCGGCTCGCCGGCCCTGCTCCTCCGGCCCGGCCACGAAGTAAAGCTCGGTGCGGTTACAGGTGGAGAGGATGACACCATTGCCTGTCTCACCGCGTAGACAAGCCTGGGCCCCGGGCAGTTCGTCAGCGCCCAGCGCGAACCGCTGCCGCAGGGACACCGGCGCCGTCTTGTGGTTCAAGCCTATCAATACGAGGTTCATTCGCCTCCTCCTCAGGCCAAGTCGTAGGCGCGCTCCATCCATACAGTCACTTCGGTCCAGCGTCCCAGTAACAGAAGAAGTCCTACACCCGCTAGCAGCGCGCCGCTGATGGCGTTGACATAGACGGAGTGCCTTCGCACCCATGAGAGGACACGAAGTGAGGAAGCAAAGCCTAAGCCCGCCAGTATGAAGGGTACGCCGAATCCCAGGGAGTAAACGAACAGCAAGAGCCCTCCCCGCCCCGCCGTCTCGGCGGCGCCGGCGTAGAACAAAATGGATCCAAGGATGGGGCCCACGCACGGTGTCCACGCGAAGGCAAAGGCCATGCCTAGCAGCACCGGCGTCCCAGGACCGAAGATGTCAGGCGACAGGTTCAGACGCCATTCCCGCTGCAGCCAGGTCACCCGCGTCAGCCCCGTTAGGAGCAACCCGAAGCCGATCATCGCCGCCCCGGCCACCTTATACATGGTGGCCCGGTGCTCCTCAAGGAAGCTGCCGAAAAACGAGACGGATGTACCCAGCAGGACGAAGATTAGCGTAAAACCCAGCATGAACAGCGTCGAAGTGGACAGCGTACGCAGGGTCGCCTGCCGCCGCCCGGCGGTACCGTCTTGCAGACTCGTTCCCGCCATGTATGCCAGGTAGCCGGGAGCCAGGGGGGCCACGCAGGGCGATAGGAACGAGGCCACGCCCGCAGCGAAGGCCACGCCCCAGCCCGGCTCCGGCACCACGTCGGTCACCGCAGCAACTCCTCCACAAAGGCGGCCAACTGATCAGGCTTTAAGGAGCCCATGAATTTTTGGACTATCACGCCATCACGTGTGATGAAGAAGGTTTCAGGGATGCCGATGGCGCCGTACTCTGAGTAGATGTCGCTCTCGTCGGGACCGTTGGGGTAGGTGACGTCGAACTCCCTCAGGAACACCTCAGCGTCGCCTCCGTTGTCCATGACGTTGACGCCCACAAAGATGACCCCGCGGTCTCGAAAGGAGCGCCAGCCCTGCTCCAGCACCGACGCCTCGTCGGCACAGGAGTCGCACCAGGATGCCCAGATGTTCATCACCACGGGCTGGCCCCGGTTCTCCGAGAGCGTGAAGGTGCCGTCATCGAACAGGTTCAGGGTGAAGTCGGGCGCATCTTTGTTGAGCCTTAGGAGGCCCCCTCCGCTCTCGCCCTTGTTGAGCATGCCGAACGCCAATAGGGTCACCAGGGCCAACACCACCAGGCCGGCAAAAGCGAAACCCAGGCCGCGCGTCCAGCGACGCCAGGCCGGCTGGTGAGCGACCTCCTCCAGCATCAGGGCGGGCCTTTCGCCATCCATCGACATGCCTACTGCTCGCCCCCAGACTCGCCGCTGACCCCGGCCGGCGCCACGGGCTCATCCCGGCCATCCGGCCCCGGCGTGCTCGCCTGCAGCATCGATCTCAGGAGGCTCACCTCCCGGCGCAGCCCCTCCGCCTGGGCGGCCAGGCGGAACAGGTAGACGAACAGCCCCAGCCAGATGACGCCATAGGCCAGGGCCAGATACCAGAGGTCACCCATAGTTATCCTCCTCCTTCCTGGATCCAGCGGACGCGACGCCGCAGCTCCACCAGCTCCTGCTGGGAGCGTTCCAGGCCGGTGCGCAGTAGCAACACGTGAACGAAGACGACGGTAAAGGCGATGATCGACAAGAACATGACGGCCAGCATGGAGGACTCCATGTTGAAGCCTTCGCTGCCCACAACCTGCGGATGCAGCGTTCGCCACCAGCGGATGGAAAAGAACACGATGGGTACGTCAACGAAGCCGATGATGCCGAACACGGCGGCGAAGGCCGCGCGCCGGTCAGGTTCATCAGTCATCCCGCGGAGCACCAGATAGGAGACGTAGATGAGCCAGAGCATGAGGGTAGTTGTCAGACGGGGTTCCCAGGTCCACCAGGTCCCCCAGGCGCTCCGGGCCCAGATAGAGCCGGAGACAAGGGTCAGGCTGGTGAAAACGATTCCTATCTCCGCTGCTGAGACGGCCAGGACGTCCCAGCGCAGGGCCCTGGTGCGCAGATAGGCGACGCTGCCGATGAAGACGACGAAAAAGGCCAGGAAGGCCGTCCACGCCGAGGCGACATGGAAGTAGAAGATGCGCTGGACATCTCCCATCTCCCTCTCGGTGGGAGCGATGACAAACGCCGCCACCAGGGCCGCCAGCACCAGCAGCGCGGCCAGGACAGCCAGGCCCTTCTTGGCCCTCGCCTTAGCGTCGGCTGTCAGTTGGTAACCGCTCACGTCGCCATCTCCTCCATCACATATTCAAATAGGAAAGGACAAAGGCCCATGAAGACCACATCGAACGCGGCCAGCATCGATAGCGCCGGCAGCAGTTCGCCCCAGGGCTCGCCCTGGAGAGCCATGCGGGTGCCCTCCACCGCCGCCAGAAGGACCGGCGTGGCCACCGGCAGCAGCAAGATGGGTAGCAACAGCTCCCTGGAGCGCGAGGTCACAGCCATCGCCGAGAACAGGGTCCCCACCGTCACAAAGCCGAAGGTCCCCAGGATGACCACAACGATCAGCCCCGGTGCGAGGATGGAGACGTTGGCGAAGAGAGCGAACAGGGGCAGCAAGAAGATCTCCAGGGCAAAGGTCAGCACAAGAGCACCCGTGACCTTGCCCAGGAAGATGGCGCTGCGGTCCACGGGCGTGAGGAGCAGGCCCTGCAGCCCTCCCTGCTCCCGTTCCTTGGCAAAGACGTAACCCAGGCCCATCATCCCGGATAGGACGATGGCAACCCAGAGGACACCCGGCCCCGCGATCTCCGCCATCTCCCCTTCCAGATCGAAGGCGAAGTTGAAGATGACTATCATCAGCAGGGCAAACACCAGGCTGCCGCTGGCCGCCTCGCGGCTGCGGAGCTCCACCCGCACGTCCTTGGCTGCTATCGCCAGGGCCTGGGCCAGAGAGGCCACGAAGCCGCTCTCAGCAGGCAGCGCCGGTATGACGAAGGTATGCTTCCTTGAGACTTCCAACATCTAGCTCATCTCGCTTGGCGGTAAAAACCACCTTGCCGCCGTTCAGCACGGCCACTCGATCTGCCAGGTTCAGGCTTTGTTCCAGGTTGTGAGTGATTACTAGGACGGTGCGTCCCCTTCCCGCTTCCTCAGCCAGCAGGTCGACGAGAAAGGCGGCCCAGCGCTGGTCGAGGCCCGTGTCCGGTTCGTCCAGCAGCAGGATGCGCGGGTCGTGAACGAGCGCGCGCGCCAGGGCCAGCCTCTGCTGCATCCCGCGCGACAGGTCGCGTCCCAGGACGTCGGCCTGTAGCTCCAAGCCTACCAGGCGGAGCTGCTCGACGGCCCGGCCGCTGGGATCGGGAAGCTCGTACAAGCGGCCGTAGAATTCCAAGTTCTCATATGTTGTCAAATCACTGTAGAGGAACGATTGATGGCAGACCACGCCGATCAGGCGCCTAACCTCTAACGCTTGCTTTTGCACGTCGAAGCTGGCCAGTCGTGCTGTCCCAGACGACGGTCTCAACAGGGTAGCCAGCACCTTCAACAGTGTGGACTTCCCCGAGCCGTTCGGCCCCACGAGGGCCAACCGCTCGCCGGGGCTCACCTTCAGGTTCACACCCCGCAGCGCCTCCAGGGAGCCGAAGGTCTTCCACAGGCCCAGCACCTCGATGCCCCAGACCCTGGGGATGGCCTGCTCGCCGTGGCCCACCGCCTGCATGACGCTTGCCGTCTCGACCATGGCTATTTCTCCGAGGCTCGGCCGGGGTCAGGTCGCCGCCGGAGGCGGACATAGGCCACCATCGTCCCCAGGACCAGTATGGCCAGGATCACTGCCGTTGCGGCCAGCAGACCGCTCAGGGAGGTACCACCGCTCGCGGGAAGCCCCGTCAGCGTCACCTCCAGAACCGTACCGGCGGGTAGATCATCTGCACTGAGGATCTGATAAGCTCCGGCGGCGGTGTCCGCTTCCTTCATGGCAGGCAGTTGCCGACTCTCAGCCTTGACTTCTCTGGCCGATATCAGGAAGACGGCCTTCTCCGTATGAAAGTCGAGGGGCTTCCGAAAGATGAAGCTGTGGTCTGTATAGGGCAGCTCATAGGCGATCAGCAGCTCGTGCTCACCGGGAGGGATGGCTTGATAACGGTCAGAGACGCGCCCATCAAGGAGGGCTCCTGTTTCGGAGAGGGCTCCCAGGAACTGGACGTTCTCCGCTCCCTCCGGCAGCGGGAAGCGGAGGGTCTCGCCGGCACCGGGGCCCACCACGGTTCGGTCACCCCTGTTAGCCACCTCTATGTAGTTGACGACCTCCAAGCGGCGCTCGTCAGGCCTCACCTTCACAGTCTGGTGGTCCAGGAGCACCGTCACGGCTTCGGCGCTGGTCGTGGCCTCATAGACGCGCAGCTCCGCCTGCCCGGAGGGGCTGCGGGCGTCTATCTGGATGCCGCCGGCCATGTAGTCCACTCCTTGATAGCGCACGGAGAGCGTATGGACATCGGGGGAGGTGGAGAGACGGTCGAAGCGGAACTGGCCCAAGGGGTTGGTGCGCGCCGCGGACTCTCCCGCCGTCTCAGGGTCATCGGTGCTCAGAGTGACCACCAGGTCGCCCACGGGGCCACCACCATCACTGCCATTAACCACCCTGCCCTCGATGACACCATCCCCGTCGGCGCCGACGGGGATGGAGAGCAAGAGCCATAGCAGGGCCGGGGCGACGACAGCGAGCAGCGCTCTCACGACTCGGCCTCCAGACGAGCGCCGCAGCCGGGGCAGAATCGATGTCCTGCCTCGACGGAGACTCCGCAGGTGGCACAGCGACCGCCCAACCGGCCGCCGCAGCTCCAGCAGTACTGGTCCGCGGCCTCCATCGGCTTGCCGCAGGACGGGCACGCCAGCCCGGCCTTGGGCGATTCCTGAGAAGGGGCCTCTACTGGGGCCGGGCGACCCCTCGGCGGCGCCTCACTTCCGCCGCCCACGGCGGCGTCCAGCTTCCGGAGGGCGGCGGCGGCCTCACCGCGATAACGCTGGCGCAGGCGCCGATAGTCCGACTCCGAAAGGTTGCCCAGCTCGTGTTCGAAGTCCAGCTCCATGATGCCCTGATAGGCAGCGTCCCGCTGAGCGATCAGGCCGTCCCAAGGAGAGCCTTCGCCGGGCTCGCCCCGGGTCACGCGGGAAGAACTAATGAGCGGCCAGCCCACCGCAGTGAAGGCCACCA
>CBDURB010000025.1:0-11270 GCA_965369585.1 uncultured bacterium | reverse complement strand
GGTCCGCCACACTCCACATCCCGGTCATCGCGCTCCGCGCATACACCACCAGGCGATAGGAGCCCCCGCCTAGGCCGGTAGCGCTCAACGCGTAGCCCGAGTTAGTGAACTGCTCGCCATACACCGCTGCCACGTCCCCCCGCGAGCCTCCGCGCGACGCTGCCCCCAAGAACACCGGCTTCTTCCCCGTCGGCACCCCCGACGCGTTGGCGGGGTAGGCGTACACGTGCACCGCATCCACACCCGTCCCACTCTCGGCCGCCTGGTCGATGGCCCAGCCCGCCACGAGGAACGGCTGCCGCACGGTAGAGCCCGTAGCTGGCGTGTCCAGGGCCATGGCAACACGCGTTGGGGTGACGTTCGCCAGAAGCGTCCGGCTGTCCTGATACACGCTGACTCGACCCAGTGAGTCCCTGGCCCGCACGTGGAACGTGTAGTGCCCCGGCTGTAGCAGCGTGTAAGCGGCCTGCGTGGCCGTGGTCCAGGTGCCCCATGCCGGCTCGTGGGCCGCGTTGAAGCCGCTCCAGTAGACCACACCCACATTGTCCAGAGACCAGCCTTCCAGGTAGTACGAGTAGCCTACGGCGCCGCTCCCCTGCCAGGCGTAACTGACGTTGCGGTTCGTGCGCGTCCCCTGTGCGGGCGCCGAGGTCATGCTAACGGTAGAGGCTGAGGAACCGGCCAGGCGGCTGGCGGTGTCGTTGCGCAGGCCCGGCAAAAGGGCGTACAGACTGCTCCCCGGGCAGGCCGTGGCGGCTGTGTCGCGGTGACCGCAGACGTTGAGCAGCCCGCGGTGCCAGCTATCGCTGGCCTTGAGGAAGTCGGACGAGGCCTGGGGGTTGATCCCGTGGCGGCTGCACTCCCAGGCCAAGACGTCCCTCAATTTGGCCAGCGCCGCGCTGCTGGGCGGGGCGCTTGTGAAGGTGCCCAGCATGGCGATGCCGCTGCTCCCGTGGTTGTAGGAGTGGGCGTGTCCCGCCACCACGTCCTCGCTCACCAGCTCGCGGCCGCCGGGCCCATCGTAGCCCGGGCCATTGCGGCCGCGACGGCCTTCGTAGGCGTTGCCGAACTTATCGATGAGCCAGTTGTAGCCGATGTCGCCCCAGCCCTTAGTCTGGGCGTGGTAGGTGTAGATGGCGCGCACGTCCGCCTGAGCCTCCGCCAGAGTGGAGTAATCGCCGGTGACAGTGTGATGGACCACAACTTTCTTGGTCGGGACGTAGCCCCGGGGCCATATCTCGCCACTGCCATCGAAGCGCAGCGCCTCGTTGGCCCCCCAGCCCTCGCGGCTGAATGTGACGGGCTTCGTCTGAGGTGCCGCCGAGGCCACTGCGTCCAGCGATGAGACCAGGGGCCCGTCCTCGGTGTTGAGCACCGTCAGCGTCACTGACTCGATCTCCACATCGCCCTTCCCGCTCTCTAGACGGGTGCGGAACTGAAAGTAGTTCGCCCCATTGACCCGGATCAGCGCCCCGAACGTCTCGGGCAACAGGTCTCGTCCGTGGCCCACCTCCACAATCACCGGTTGCCATTCGCTCCAGGCCGTACCATCGGGGGAGCTGCGCAGCCAGAAGGAGACCGTCTGGGGGGCGCTGCCGCGCCAGTGAAGGCCGGCATGGGTGGCTGGGAAGCTGGAGCGCAGCTCTGGCGAAACGTACTCGCCCGAACCAGAAACAGCGAGGGTAAGCCTGCTGTCGGCTATCTTGGTACCGTTCAGAGAGCCCCCGGCCAGCTCTCGGGCGCCCAGTCGCAGGTCTTCTGTACGCACCACATGGCCCGTATCGGCCACCGCGCCTGGTACCCATAGGCGCTTTGCCCAGCGGCTGGCCAGGCCGACCGCGGCCAGGATCGCGGACCCCTTTAAAAAATTGCGTCGGCTAAGCCCAGGCAATGCCTTTCGCCCTTTCTTCCTTCGCTATCTGCAATCTGTAAGAACGCTGGGCCGGCGCATCCGTTAGCAGCCCTACCTCTACACTGCTCCCAGATCGCTGGCGCGAATCGTAGCATATCGAAGGGGTTTCGGCCCGTAACGCATGGCACGGTTCCTAAGTAGCGGTCGCCTTTAGAGGCCGAGGGGCCACGATGGGGTTTGACCTTGATGCCGAGCTGCGGTTCCGCAAGGAGTACGACCCAGAGCGGTTGCGTGGGTCTACGTGGCTTTCTTGTCGGCGGGGAAAGCCCGTGCCCGCAGCTTGTGCCACAGTTCGCCGTAGAAACGGCGGTCGCTGGGGCGGACGATGAGCGACCCCCACACGCTGCCGCCGGAGACCTGGCGGTACCAGTATAGGGTGGCGGCCAGGGAGACGACGTAGGCGATGGAGGAGGCGATGGCGGCGCCCTCTATCTTGAGGGTGGGGATGAGGACCAGGTCCAGGGCCAGCGTCACTCCCAGAGCGATGAATGTGGCGTAGGTGTTGTAGATTACGCGGCCCTGGCTGAACAGGTAGCTGCCGAGGACGCGGCCGGCGCTGGCGGCGATGACGCCGGGCATCAAGAACAATAACGGCGTCTGTGCCGGGGTGAAATCGCTTCCGAAGAGGACGCGTATGAGGATTGGGGAGACGACCATGAGCGCGGCGGCGGCGGCAATGCTGACGAGGAGGATGTTGCGGGATATCAAGGGTGTCATCTCCCGGGCCCGTGCGCTGTCCATCTGGGTGAGGCGGGGCAGGAGGACCATCGCTACGGCTGAGGAGATCCACCAGACGCTCTCGCCCAGGCCGACGGCGACGGTGTAGTGGCCGACGGCGGCGCGGGAGATGAAGGCGGCCACCAGAAACTGATCCAGGCGGTAGTTGAAGAGCTGGGCCAGGTTGGCGATCTGTCCCTGGGCGCCGTAGCGGACCTGGTCTTTGAGGGCGGCCCAGTTGGGCCGGAGGACGCCGCCGATGTCCACGTTGCGGACGCCGATGACGGCCAGGGCCAGGAGATCGGCGAGGAGGAAGGAGCCGGCCCAGGCGGCCAGGGCGCCGAACACGTCCAGGGCGTCGAACGCGTAGAGGCCGGTAACCACGAGGAGGCCGGAGAGCCCCTGGGCGGTGGCCACAGCGGTGAGGGCCAGGAAGCGGCTGGAGCCGTGGAGGAAGGAGGTGAGCAGTACGTAGCCGACGACGCCCGGGAGGGCGGCGGCGTAGAGCCAGAAGGTTCGGCCGGAGACCAGGAACTGCGGCTCGGTGATGAGGCCGTAGGCGGCGATCAGTATCCAGGTCAGCACGGAGGTGACGGCCAGTACGGACAGGCTGTTGGCCAGGAGCACGCGGTAGGAGTGGGGCCCCTTGTTCAGGAAGAAGATGTTGCCCAGGCCGATCCCCAGGTTGACGATGCCGCCGGCAACGATGACGGCGAGGAAGAAGAGTGCGTAGGTGCCCAGACCCTCATCGCCGAGGCCGCGAGCCAGGACGATGCGGAGGCCGAAGGCGAGGCCGTAGGTGGCGATCTGGGAGAGGAAGACGAGGTTGACGTTGAGGAAGAAGCTGCCTCGATTGCCGCCCTGCTCCTGCATCGTCACTGGCCTGTCTGTCGCCTAGTGTAGGCCGTGGCCTCTACGGGCGGCAACGGTGCTGTTCTCGACATTCGGCGCATGACCTTGATAACATTCATCTGTGATCGGCGGGGTGTAGCTCAGTCAGGCTAGAGCGCACGGTTCGGGGCCGTGAGGCCGACGGTTCGAATCCGTCCACCCCGACCATCCCACTCAAGTCCGCCGTTGTCCTTCGCCCACGAATCCATATGGGCCCTCTTCGCGCGTATCACTATGAGAGACAACGCGTATGCCCCCAGCGAGTTTCTATGACCACTTGGCAGCCGCTGGTAGACTTCACGGTTCGCGAGGAGGAATAAGGATGCAGCAAGCAGTAACGAAGTGCGAAATCTTTCGTCTTATTTGGTTAGCGGATAGGCAACTTCATGGCCAAGGTTTCGTTATAACCCTAGTGTAACCAAAACCCCCTTGCAGGCCTTGACGGAACGGGTTTACAATGCGGGGACTAAATCGAATTGGAGGAAGCGGAGGATGGTTCATCAGGCAGAGGACAGAGCGAAAATAAGAAGGCAGCGGGGGCAAGCCGCTATCCAATTGGCGCTTCAGGGGCGCTGGGAGGACGCTGCTAATCTGAACAAGTCTCTCATCGACGCGTTCCCCACGGACGTGGATTCGTATAATCGGCTGGGCAGGGCGAAGACCGAGCTCGGTCGCTACGGTGAGGCGAGGGAAGCGTACCAGAAGGCGCTGGAGATCGACCCGCTCAACTCTATCGCCAGCAAGAACCTGTCGCGCCTTTCTACTCTGGGCAAGAAGTCTGCGCCACGGCAGGCTACGCAGAAGCTTTCGCCCCAGATGTTCATCGAGGAGATGGGCAAGACGGGCGTGACTACGCTGCTGAGGTCGAATATGGGGGTCGCCGCCCGCATGAGCGCCGGCGATCAAGTCAGCCTGGAGCGTGATAACGGTTCGCTTGTTGTCAAGACCACTGACGATGAGTTCATCGGCGAGGTCGAGCCTCGCCTGGGCCAGCGTCTGAGTAAGCTCATAGAGGCTGGCAACCAGTACGTAGTGGCCATTGGCGGCATCAGCGAAAGCGACGTCAAGGTGTTCATCCGTGAGACGTTCCAGCACCCGAGCCAGGAGGGTAAGCGCTCCTTCCCACCCATGGCCACGCAGCCGGTCCGGCCCTATCTCAAGGGGCAGCTCATCCGGAGCGACACGCAGGGGGAGTCATATTACGAATCTGACGAGGGCGAAGACTCGGACGGCAATCGGGAGGAGGAGACGGAGGTGAGAGTTCGCAAGTTCGGCGGCACGCCTTCGGTAGACGAAGAGGAGGGTGAGGAAGAGTAGGCTCACACTCAGGCGGTCAGCAGGCCGGGCTTTGGGGCCCGGCCTTTCTTGTTGCCGCCGACACCTTTGCCGCCGTCGGTTCGCTTTGATAACATACCTGGGGCCCAGATGAATTGCCACCCGTATCCGCATGTCCGATATCATCCATGCACACGAGCTTGTCAAGCGCTACGGCACGTTCACGGCCGTGGACGGCGTTTCATTCATCGTGCGGGCCGGGGAATGCTTCGGCTTTCTGGGGGCTAACGGGGCCGGTAAGACCACCACGATCCGGATGATCACCTGCGTTTCGCCCGTCACCTCGGGTGAGCTCACAGTGGATGGTCTGGATGTCCGGCGCGACCCCCGCAGGATCAAGGCCGCCCTGGGCGTGGTGCCCCAAGAGAACAACCTTGACCCTGATCTCTCCGTGCGGCAGAACCTGCGAGTGTACGGGCGCTACTTTGACCTGGAGCCGCGGCTGGTGGAAGAGCGGATCGATGAATCGCTGGCTCTGTTCCAGCTCACTGAGAAGCAGAACGACCGCATCGATTCCCTCTCCAGCGGTCTCAAGCGGCGCCTCACCATCGCCCGCAGCCTGATCAACGCCCCCAGGATCATGGTGCTGGACGAGCCTACCACGGGTCTGGACCCGCAGGCGCGGCACCTGGTTTGGCAGAAGCTGCGCTACCTCCGCTCCCAGGGCGTGACGATGCTCCTGACGACCCACTACATGGACGAGGCCGCCCACCTGTGCGACCGCATCGTGATCATCCATCAGGGGAAGATCATCGTCGAAGGGACGCCAGGTGAGTTAGTCGAGAGGTTCGGCGGCCGCGAGGTGGTTGAGATACACATGGGTGACGCGGAGCGCGGTGCCCTGATGGAGCGGTTGGCCGCCGTGGAGGGGCTGATGGTGGAGGAGGTGGAGGACATCGTCTACGTCTACGTTCTCGAAGGTGACGGCATCGACCCGTCGGCGCTGAAGCTGGAAGGGAGCAAGGTGGTGTACCGGCAGGCCAACCTGGAGGATGTGTTCCTGCGCATGACCGGCAGGGGGCTGACAGAGTGACCGCCACCGCCGCCGGCCGCCGCGCGTTTCGCTGGCCGGACGTCTCCCTGCGGTCCCTGCGGGTGTGGCAGCGCAACCGCGATGTCTACCTGCGCCTGTGGAAGTCAGAGATCATCTGGCCGGTTGTCGATCCCCTTATCACGCTGGTGGCGTTGGGCATCGGCCTGGGCGGCCTGGTGGAGCTGGGCGATAACCGCGAATACGTTGACTTTATCGCCCCCGGCCTGCTGGCCGTCTGGCCGATGTGGTCAGCCGCCGCCGAGTGTGGCTGGGGCTCTTTTTTTCGCATGGAGAACCAGGGGACGTTCGACGCCATCGTGGCGACGCCGGTGAGTATCGAGGACGTGATCACCGGCGAGATCTTGTGGGGCGCCACCCGCGCTCTCATCTCCGCGACCTATATCCTGGTCATCATCACTGCCTTCGGTACGGTGCACTCGCCCCTGGCCATCCTCATCCTGCCCCTGGCGGTCCTGGTGGGCGTCATGTTCGCCTCCATCGCTCTCTCCAGCACCTCTATCGCCCGCTCCATCAGTTCACTTAACTACTTCTTCGCAGTCTTCATCACGCCACAGTTCTGGCTGGGCGGCGTCTTCTTTCCGCTGGATCGCCTGCCCGAATGGGCGCAGAGCGTCGCCTGGTTCATCCCTGTTACCCACGTCGTGAAGGTCTACCGCGGGCTGACCAGCGGCGACGTACAGTGGAGCCACCTGGGGGACGTGGCCTGGATCGTTGTAGTGGCGGCGATCTTCTACACGGTGGCCGTGCTCTCCATGCGGAAGCGGCTGGTCAAGTGAGATGATCCCAAGCATCGTTGTGCCACACTGGCGGTCGCCCACGTTCGAGCGGACGCAATACTACTACGGCTCGCTGCGACGGGCAGGCGGCGAGCCGCTGGTGGTGGAGGGGCCGGAGCTGCCCGCGGACGCGGCCGGCCTGCTGCTGACCGGCGGCGTGGACGTGGACGCGCACCTGTACGAGGAGCGCCGACGTCCGGGGACAGACAAGCCGAACAAGCGGCGCGACGCACATGAGCTGGGCCTCCTCCGCCAGGCCCTGGAGCATGACCTGCCCGTGCTGGCGGTGTGTCGAGGCTATCAGCTCCTGAACGTGGCGATGGGCGGCTCTCTGCTCCAGCACATCGGAGGGGACGGCCATCGCGCCGACGACGAGGGGCTCTCCCGCTGGCACGGGGTTTCGCTTACTGCCGGCGGCGGGCGGCTGGGGGATGTGTACCGGGACGGCAGGGAGCTAAGGGTGAACTCCCGGCATCATCAGGGGGTGACGCCGGAGCGGCTGGCGCCGTCGCTGGCGCCGCTGGCGTATTCGCCGGACGGGCTGGTGGAGGCGGTAGAGAGCCGGGAGCACAGGTGGGTCCTGGGCGTTCAGTGGCACCCGGAGCGGCCGGAGATGCACCCGGCCGCGGCTCCTCTTTTCGCGGCGTTTGTGGCCGCCTGCCGAAGGTAGCGGGTGACCGACGGAGCTTTGCCAGCGATACCCGCCGGTGGTATGCTTTCCTCAGCGTCCGCGCACTAGATCAAGGGGCTCCCCATGCAGAAGCAGCATATCCACTTCGCTCGTGCCTCTGACGGCGTCACTATTGCCTACAGCACGATGGGGGAGGGACCTCCGCTCCTCGTCGCTCCGGGCTGGGTCTCCCACCTGGAGATGGAGATGGACAACCCCGCTAACGTCGAGTTCTATGAGGGGCTTTCCAGGAGCGGCCAACGCCGCCTGATCCGCTTCGACGTGCGCGGCAGCGGCCTCTCTGACCGTCGGGTGGAGGATATATCGATCGAGGCTCGCGCCCGAGACATCGAGGCGGTGATCGATCACCTGGGCCTGGACAAGGTGGCCATCTTCGCCTCGTCGCATAGCGGCCCGCCGGCGATTATCTACGCTGCTACGCATCCGGAAAAGGTCAGCCATCTCGTTCTCTACGCCACCTTAGCCCACCACGGTGAGACCGACCGCGAGGCCCTAGGCAAGGCGATCGTCGACCTGATCCGCGCCGAGTGGGGCGTGGGCTCCAAAGCGGTCGCGGAGTTCGTCTATCCCGATGCCGACAAGGAGATCGCAGACGCTAACACCAGATACATGAGGAGTTCCGCTTCCGGGGAGGTGGCGGCGGCCTTGCTGGAGGAGGCGTTGTTTCATGCTGACGTCAGGGAGTACCTCCCCAAGCTGACGATGCCGACGCTGGTGCTGCACCGACGCGACGACATGGCTTTCCCGTTCGAATGCGGCCGGGAGCTGGCCGCCCTCCTGCCTCACGCTCACTTCATGCCCCTGCCCGGCAACATCCACCTCCCGTTCTACGGCGAGACCGAGCCGGTCCTCGACGCCGTCAACGAGTTCCTGGCCACTAAGGACGGACACGTACAGGCAGGTGGGCATGACAGCGAGCACGCGCGCCCCACAAGGGTCGTCTTTGGCCTGCACATCATCCTGTTCACGGATATGGAAGGCTCCACCAGCCTCACCCAGCGCGTGGGCGACGCCAAGGCCCAGGAGGTGCTGCGGATCCACAACCGGATCGTCCGTGAGGCGCTTCAGGCTCACGATGGCTCCGAGATTAAGCACACCGGCGACGGGATCATGGCCTCGTTCCAGTCCGCCTCCGGCGCTATTGACTGTGCGGTTGACATTCAGAAGGCGCTGGATTCGCGGAACGAGGCTAACCCCGACACGCCGTTACGGGTACGCATCGGTCTCAACGCGGGGGAGCCGGTGGCCGAGGGCGAGGACCTGTTCGGCACCGCCGTGCAGCTAGCCTCTCGTATCGCCGCCCGCGCGGAGCCGGGCCAGGTTCTGGTCTCCGACGTTGTGCGCCAGCTTGCCGCGGGCAAGGAGTTCCTGTTCTCGGACGAAGGGGACGTTGTCCTGCGGGGGTTCGAGGACCCGGTGCGGCTGTACGGGGTGCGCTCTTAGTGGGCGGGGGTAGACGGTGGTATTCAGACCTTCGCTGGCTCAAGCGGCGTCGCAGCGGGTGCGCCGCCGTTACGGTCAGCGCGGGCGTGTGAGCGACCAATAGCGCCCAAACACTCGCCTTTTCGGGGCTGCCGATAGCGTGAACGAACGCGCCACGTGGGTTATCATCGCCTAGGTTAACGCTGATGTCGAGCGGGCGTTCCTAACTGTAGAGTTGTGAGCCCCTCGCATGAGCTTAGGAGTATGTAGCTGCATGGGCTTCATCGCCGGCCAGCCGATGAGCGGGCCTAAAGCCTGCCTGCCCCTCCTGAAGCGGGCACGCGGCAGGCAGGGCTTGCAGCCAGACAAAAGGCAGGCAATCTCATGGTAATAGACACCTCATCGCTGGGAAACGTTCGCCCCATCAGGATCGAGGAGGAGATGCGCGCCTCCTACCTCGATTACGCTATGTCGGTCATCGTCGCTCGCGCCTTGCCGGACGTGCGTGACGGCCTCAAGCCGGTGCAGCGCCGCATCCTCTACGCGATGCACGATATGGGGATGCGCCCGGGCACCGCCTACAAGAAGAGCGCCCGGATCGTCGGTGAGGTGCTGGGCAAGTACCACCCTCACGGCGACGACCCCGTTTACGAGGCGATGGTGCGGCTGGCCCAGGACTTCAGCTTGCGCTACCCGCTGGTGGACGGCCAGGGCAACTTCGGCTCTGTCGATAACGACCCGCCGGCGGCGATGCGCTACACGGAGGCGCGTCTCGCCCCTATCGCCGAGGAGCTGCTGGCCGATCTCGAACGTGACACGGTGGACTTCGCCCCCAACTTCGACGGGTCTCTGCAGGAGCCCACGGTTCTGCCGGCGCGGCTACCCAACCTGCTGATCAACGGCTCCTCCGGGATCGCCGTGGGGATGGCCACTAACATACCGCCGCACAACCTGAGCGAAGTGTGCGACGCCATCACTCTTCTGATAGAGAACCCGGAGGCGACTACCGCTGACCTTACCGAGATCGTGTCCGGGCCTGACTTCCCTACAGGGGGCATCGCCTTCCGCTACGAGACGGTGCGGATACCGGGCACCAACGGTGAGGGTCCAACCAGCGAGAGACGAGACGCTATCCGCACCGCCTACGCCGATGGCAAGGGCCGCGTCATGGTGCGAGCCCGCGCTCACATAGAGGAGATGGCGAAGGGAGGACGCTACCAGATCGTGGTCAGCGAACTTCCCTATCAGGTCAACAAGGCGGTGCTCATCGAGAAGATCGCCGACCTGGTCCGCAGCAAGCGCCTCGACGGCATCTCCGAGCTGCGGGACGAGTCCGATCGCCACGGCATGCGCATCGTTATCGAGCTGAAGCGAGAGGGGCAGCCGCGGCAGGTACTGAGCAACCTCTACAAGTTCACCGCTATGCAGTCCAACTTCGCCGTCAACATGCTGGCCCTGGTGGACGGCCAGCCGCGGACGGTGAGCCTCAAGCGGATGCTGGAGTCGTTCATCGGCCACCGACGGGTGGTGATCCGGCGCCGCTCGGAGTTCGAGCTGGAGAAGGCGCAAGACCGGTGCCACATTCTGGAGGGGCTGCTAAAGGCGCTGGACCAACTGGACGAGGTGATCAAGGCGATCCGGCGCTCTTCCTCTGTGGATGAGGCGAAGGAACGGCTGATGAAGGCCCCGTTCAAGCTCAGCGACCGCCAGGCTCAGGCCGTCCTGGATATGCAGCTTCGTCGCCTGGCCCGCCTGGAGCGGGAGAAGATCCAGGCGGAGTATGCGGAGATCATCAAGCAGATCTCCTACCTGGAGGACCTGCTGGCGAATCCTCGCAAGATCGACTTCCTCATCCGGGACGACTCTCAGGAGGTCAAGGAGCGGTTTGGGGATGACCGCCGGACGCAGATCATGGACCAGGAGGCGGAGGAGTTCTCCGAGGCGGACCTGGTGGCGCACCAGGAGGTGGTTGTCACTCTGTCCACCCAAGGCTACGTGAAGCGGCTGCCCCTGGACACCTACCGTGCGCAGCGGCGCGGCGGTCGCGGCATCACAGGCATGAAGACGCGCGAGGATGACGCCGTCCGTCACCTCCTTGTCGCTGACACCCACGACGACCTCATCTTTTTCACCGATCGTGGGCGTTGCTTCCAGATCAAGACTTATGAGTTGCCGGATGCGGTGCGCACCGCCCGCGGCATCCCCCTCATCAACCTCGTCTCCGTCGATCAGAAGGAGTGGGTGACGGCGGTGGTGCGTCTGCCCAAGGACCTGGCGCAGGACTACCTGGTGATGGGCACGAAGCTGGGCGAGGTGAAGAAGACGCCTCTGAAGTACTTCGCTAACGTCCGCCGCGGCGGCCTCAACGCCATGGACCTGGAGGCGAAGGATGAGCTGGTGTCGGTCAAGCAGGCGAGCGACAGCGACGACGCCATTGTGGTGACCGGGAAGGGCAAGTCTCTCCGCTTCTCC
>CBDURB010000024.1:0-11296 GCA_965369585.1 uncultured bacterium | reverse complement strand
CCGCCGGGGGCGTGCCCTGCCGCTCCGCCGCCTCGCAGATCAGCGCCGCGACGTCGTCCCCAGGCTTGACGTCGGGCAGGCCGCCCAGGCCGATGATCCGTAGCTCCGGCGCGCCCATCGATTCACGCCCCGACGATACGCACACCCGTGTGGGCCTTGTATATCTTATTGATGTGAAGGAGCAACACGGTCCACTCCTCCAGGTAACGAGCGTTCGTGAGGTCGCCCGCGTCCAGCGCCCGCACGTACTCGATCCGCTCCACCAGCTCCATCACCGTCTTCTTGGCGCCCCTGTGGTCACCGCAGACGAGAACGTCCCCCTGCATCGGCCGATCGATCTTCTGAAGCTCCCTGCCGTCCAGGTGTTGGAACGCGCTCACCACCTTCGCCTCGCTCGCCACGACCCGCGCCTGCTGCGCCGCCGAGCCTTCGTCCACCAGGATCGCCTTGGGTTGGCCGCGATCGAACACCATGGGCACCACCACATCGACCAGTATCTTGTCGCCGATCGCCTCGGCCAGGTTCTCCAGGGTGCTTTGATGGGCGTCCCAGGGCACGGTCAGAAACACCACCGTCGCCTGCTCCACCGCTTCCGCGTTGACCAGCCCCTCCACCTTCGCCTCCGGCAGCGCCTCCTTCACATTCTTCGCCGCCTCCTCTGCCCTATCTTTCGATCGCGAGCCGATGAACACGCGGTCACCAGCCTTCGCGAACCGCATCGCCAGCCCCAGCCCCTCCGGGCCGGTGCCGCCGATGATGCCTATCTTCATCATGCGCAAGTCCTCCGATTATGCCAGCACAAAGCCATTCAGACAGCTTGAACACTAACATCCGCACCCGCCTGTCGGAAGCCCGCCTGCGGACAGCGCCGCTAGTATAGGCGCGCCGGTTTGCCCGCCGCAACCGTATCGCAACCCCACTCCCATTGCCTTAGCCCCTCGCTAAGCGGTACAATCGTCCGCGACTTCACCGGGATGGCGGCGTGGGGTGTGCCTCCCGGCCCCAAGCGATGTTGGCCATCCGCCTGAGGCGGACTTCACCCCCGCAGCGATAGGCTTTACCGGCCCCATTGGGGCAGGAGCGATTATTCGCGGCATGGCCAACGTCCGCTACCACGTATCCCTCCGCAACCTGACTCACGTCTTCCAGGACAGCCGCCGCGCCTTGACGGCGCTGGCTGACGTTGCCCTGGACGTAACGTGGGGGCAGTTCCTGACTGTGATCGGGCCCAGCGGCTGCGGCAAGTCCACCCTCCTTCGCATCATCGGCGGCCTCCTGCGTCCCAGCGAGGGCGAAGTGCTCATCGACGGCGCCGCCCCCGTCGAATCCCAGCGCCGCCGCGATATCGGCCTTGTCTTCCAGGACCCCGCCCTTCTCCCCTGGCGCACCGTCCTCAGCAACGTCCACCTCCCCCTGGAGATCGACCACGGTGCTCGCGACCGGACCGCCCCATCACCCGAGGAGCTCCTGGAGCTCACCGGTCTGGCCGACTTCCATTCCTATTACCCGCACGAGCTCTCCGGCGGCATGCAGCAGCGCGTCGCCATCGCCCGCGCGCTGGCCTTCGACCCCTCACTACTGCTTATGGACGAGCCGTTCGGCGCCCTGGATGAGATCACCCGCTCCGCCATGCGCTACGAGCTCCTGCGCATCTGGTCCGCCGGAGGCGGAGCGCCGTCCGGAGCCGAAGGTCGGCCGACCCGGCGGCCCCACAAGACCGTGGTGTTCGTCACCCACTCCATTCCGGAGGCGATCGCCCTCTCCGATCGCGTCGTCGTGCTGTCCCCGCGCCCCGGCACCGTCCGCGCCGCGATCGACATCGAGCTGCCGCGCCCACGGACCCAGGAGATGGAGCGGACCGCCCCCTTCCTGGACTACGCCGACCAGCTCCGCAACCTGCTCAAGGAGGCCCCGGCATGAACCGGACTCTGCGCTCCCTCGCCGCTCACATCCTCCCGCCGGCCCTGACCCTCATCGGCGCCCTCCTCTTCTGGGAGTTCTGGGTGCAGTGGCGGGACATCGCCATCATCGTAGTGCCACCCCCGTCGGCGGTCCTGGAGCGGTTCGTGGATGACCCTGCCTTCTTCTGGCGCGAGGGCGGCTGGACGCTGTACGAGGCGACACTCGGCCTGCTCCTCGGCTCCTCCTTCGCCCTCGCCCTGGCGATAGCGATGGCCCACTCCCGTCTGACCGAGCGGGCGCTGTTCCCCCTGGCGATCATCATCAAGGTCACGCCCATCGTCGCGGTGGCGCCGGTCCTGGTAATCATGTTCGGATTCGGCACCACGCCCAAGATCCTCGTCGCCGCCCTCCTCTCCTTCTTCCCCATGCTGGTCAACGCCATGACCGGCTTCCGCGATGTCAACCCCGGAGCGCTGGAGTTCATGCGCTCCCTTCGCGCCTCCCCCTGGCAACTGTTCTGGAAGCTGCGTCTGCCCAGCGCCTTGCCTTACCTGTTCGCCGCCCTCAAAATCACATACCCCCTCGCCCTCATCGGCGCCGTCGTCGCCGAATGGTTCACCGGCGACCGCGGCCTGGGGCTGGTGATATTCGTGGCCAACGCCAACCTGGACACGCCCACCCTGTTCGCCGCCGTCGGCGTCCTCGCCCTCACCGGCGTCACCCTCAACGTTCTCCTCTACCTGACTGAGCGACGCCTTCTCTTCTGGCACGAGACGATACGTATCATCCGATAGGATCCCAACAGGAGGAAACAAGTGCCCCACATCACACCCCGCCCGCTCCTCGCCGCCCTGCTGCCGCTGCTCTTCGCGGTGCTTCTGGCCGCCTGCGAGAACGGGGGCGGCCCCGACGAGTCGGGGGCCTCATCCCCGGCGGTAAGCCCAGCCGCGCCCGACAAGATCACCTTCATGGCCGGCTTCAAGCCCCAGGCCAACCTGCCATTCGTCGGCGCCTACGTCGCCCAGGAGAAGGGCTTCTTCGCCGAGCAGAACCTGGAGGTCGAGATCCAGCACGTCAACACCCCCGGCGAGAACTTCAAGTTCCTCAGCCTGGGCGAGGTGCAGTTCTCTACCGGCGACGCCGCCACCCTCATCGAGCGCGCGGGCGACGACCCGCCCCTGGGCATCGTCGCCATCGCTCTGATCGGGCAGCGAGGCCAGCAGGGGTTCGCCGTCCTCGCCGACTCCGGCATCGAGACGCCCGCGGACTGGGCAGGCAGGCGCGCCGGCTACAAGGGCACTCAACCCACGCCCGACTTCCTCGCCATCCTCAACGCCAACGGCATCGACCCCGACGATGTAGCGACCGTTCGCATCGGCTTCTCGCCCCAGCTCCTCACCGAAGGCGAGGTCGACATCTTCCCCCTCTTCCTCTCCAACGAGCCGGACACCCTGCGCAACCTGGGCTACGAAGTTACGGTCGTGGAGGCGGCCGATTTCGGCGCGCCCACCCTAGGCCTCACCTACGTCACTACCCAGGACTACCTCAGCGACAACCCGGACATCATCCTTCGCTTCCTCAAGGCCGCCCTGCGCGGCATCGAATACGCCCGCGACAACCCGGACGAGGCGATCGACATCGTCCTCCAGTACGCCAGCCAGGAGGACCGCGATCACATGCGCTTCATGATGGACACGGAGCTGGCCGCCGCCCAGAGCGACCTCACGGACGAAAACGGCATTGGCTGGATGACCCCAGCGCAGTGGCAGGACCTCCACGACTACCTGGTGGAGTTCGGCGGCATTCCCGCACCCCTGGACGACGTAGCCGTCACCTATGACGACGGGTTAGTCAAGGAAGTGTACGAAGGCAGCTAGCGCTTCCCGGCCAGCCTCCGTGCTGCACGGCGGGTCAGGCTCCGCCACTCCGTGGGGCGCTATAATGGAGCTACCCCCTTCAGTTCGTCGCCCCCATCGATTTAATGCGCAACCGCTTGCTCGCAGCCTACCTGACATTTCTGGCCCTCGTCATCGCCGCCGCCCCGGTAACGGGCGGCGTCCTCCTGTTCCGTGACCTCTCCTCCGGCGACCCTATAGACGCCGTCGCCAACCGCAACGCCTATGACATCGTGGGCTGGGAGCTGCGCCACCTCCCCGAGAAGTGGCTGTACAAGCTGGCCACCGTGTTCGACGGCGGCCCCAGCCGGGCCGAGGAGGACGCCCTCATCGGCCGCTACTTCGAGCTGACAGCCGACATCCGTAGCCTGGAGCGCGCCCAGACGGGCGCCGAGCGACTGGCGGAGGCGCGTCGAGAGCGTCGAGCCATCGAGAACGAAGTGGAGGAGACGCTGGAGGGCCGCATCAGCGACTTCCTGCGCGACGAGGGGTTCGCCATGAACCCGCCCCTCTTCTCCGACATCGACCTCTTCTTCCCACCCCTGGACTTCGAGCTCGACCGCCCCCCCAAGGTGCTGGCCGTCTCCCCCCGTGAGCGCATCGAGCTGGACCGCAGCTATCTCCTCGTCCCAGGTCTGGAACCGGAAGCGGTCGCCGCCGCGGAGAGGGAGACGGAGGAGACCGGCGTCTCCGCCCTCGTCGTCAACACCGGCGGCGTCGCCACCTACCCCAGCGTCATCCCCGAGCTCGCCTCCTACCGCAGCGTCGTGGAGACCGTCATCCACGAGTGGCTCCACCAGTACCTGGTGTTTTATCCGCTCGGCCGCAGCTACTTCAGCGGCCAGGAGGCGCGCACGCTGAACGAGACGGTCGCCAACCTAGCCGGCCGCGAGCTGGCCGACCTGTTCATCCAACGCTACGGCTCCCCAACGCCACCGCCATCACCATCGCAGACGTCCACCGACTTCGACTTCCGATCCGAGATGCGCTCTCTCCGCCTCCGCGTCGAGGAGCTGCTGACCAAAGGACGCGTGGAGGAGGCTGAGAGCCTGATGAACGAGAAGCGCGACGAGTTCGAGGCGATGGGAGTATACATTCGCCGCATCAACCAGGCCTACTTCGCCTTCTACGGCTCCTACGCCGACACGCCCGGCTCCATTGACCCCATCGGGCCCAAGCTGCAGCGTCTGCGCGACCGCTCCGGCTCCGTCACGGAGTTCGTGCTCCTGGCCCGCAGCCTTCGCAGCGAGGCGGATCTGGACAGTCTACTAGCCGAGGCCTAGCTTACTTCGTATCGGATGACGGCCGTTCCGCCTTCGACGATGGCTCCTCTGCAGGGCCGCTGTGGCGGTGCTCCCGCTCGGCGCGCTCCTTGGCCGCGTGGAAAAGACCCTCGGTGATATCGTCCAGGTCATCCAGCTCCTCCACCGTCAACTCGTCGATGCGCTGAAGATAGTAGGTGACCGTGTCGACGAGCATCTGCTTGGGCCGCCGCCAGGTCAGCATGAAGTAGGAGCTAAAGGCAGCGATCACGGTCCCGAAGAACAGACCGACGCTGATGACGGTGTAAACGGAACCGACGATGCGGCCACCCGCGGTCAGGAGCACCACGTCACTGTGCCCCGCCGTGCTGAAGGCCGATACCGCCCACCACAGTCCTACCCAGTACGATGTTACCTGCGTGTCGGCGGCCCCCTGCTCGAGGAAGAATACTGGGATAGGCGCAATCGTCACCAGGGCCATCAGGGTAGCGATCATCGGCACTATCGGTGTCTGCGAAGCGATGTCGGCGAACAGATCGATCGCCGCTATCAGCGGGCCGCCTACCCTCCGTTCGATGAGGGGAAGGCGGCGCTTGTGAGCGCGTAGCCGCAACACCCGATCGCCCGGCTTGACCGTGTGAATGGCGCGCGGGTCGGTCTCCTGTCGTGAGTCCTCAACCATGTCTCTGGCCAGCCTTTCCCCTCAATCTTACTCCCTGGGTATCCTCAGGCACAGGACCTCGCACTAGCGGCGCCCCTGGTGCATCGGCGATACGTTCTGACCCCTGTTTCGGCTCCGCCCCTAACGTAACGGGGGCAGGCCGCCCATTATCCAAGCTAGGCTAGCACGAGCAAGCGCCTGGGGCCATACGCCCCATCTTCCACCGCGCTGCTAGTCTGGTTGACGCCATGGCCTGCGTCTGCCCCCCCCGGCGTCGCCTCCGGAGAAGGCGTGGGCCCCGGCGTTGGTGTCGGTGTTGGTGTCGTTTCCGGCGAGGGTGTGGGCGTAGGCGTAGGCGTAGGCGTGAGATCAGGCCCTGGAGTAGCGGTGGGTGAGGGAACGTTGCGGGGCGTGAACTTGGGCACCTTGGGAGTGGGCGTCGGCGTCTCGTCTCCGCTGTCCCCCGACTTCGGCGCCTTGCAGGTACCCGGTTTCGTCGGCTGCTCGTCCTTCACAAACGACTCTGACTTCCCGCTACACTTGGCGATGACGATAGTATCCGGCACCTTAAACTTCGCCTTGGGTATCTCCAAGTACGCGTGCGCCTCGGCCATGAAGGCCTTCCACATGGGGCCGGCGCCGGCAGAGCTAAAGGCGCCTTCGGCCATGGGGGTGTTGTCCGCGTTGCCCATCCACACGTTTACCACCAGGCCCTCAGGCCCCGGCGAGTATCCCAGCACTACGTTGTCTCGGAAGTCCTCGCTGGTCCCAGTCTTGGAGGTCGCCGTCCAGCCGAAGGTGAGCCTGCTCCACTGGATCGCGTTATTGGACAGGATATCCGTAATCATGTACGCGTGCTCCGGCTTCACCACCTGTCGCTCCTCAGGCCCCTCGAACTTGTAGAGCAGGTTCCCCTCTGCATCCTCGATCCGAAGCACGGCCACTGGGTCCAGCTCACGGAAGCCGTCCGGCAAGTCTAGCACCGTGGGCATGCCCATCATCTTGCCGCCGTTGGCCAGCACGCTGTAGGCGTAGGCCTGATCGATCATCTTCACCTCGCAGGCGCCAAGGGTGATGGTTGAGCCGCAGTCGTTGCGCCTAAGATCGGTGATCCCCAGGCGGTGGGCCGTCTCCTGGAACTCCGTGATCCCCACCTCCATCACCGTGTTCACCGCCGGCACGTTCACCGACTCCGAAAGCGCCTTGCGGACCGTGATGTTGCCCAAGTATTTCTTATTCCAGTTGTTCACGGACACCTGGTTGCCGCCCACATCCAGCTTCAACGGCGCGTCCCGCACAAGAGTCGAAGGCACCCAGCCCTGCTCGAACGCCGTCAGATAAGTGAACGGCTTCATCGTTGACCCGTGCGATCGTTCTGCGGAGATGATGTCCACCTGCCCGTCAATGTCCTCACGGAAGAAGTCACGGCTGCCGACGTAGGTCAGGATCTCGCCCGTTCCCGACCGGATCGCCACGATGGCACCGTTATGCCCCCCGAACCGCTCCTCATTGCTGCTGATAATGCTCTCGATTATCCCCTCACCGATGCGCTGGAGGCCCATGTCCACGGAGGTGGTTATGCGCAGGCCGCCCTGGGACACTACTTTCTCGCAGGACAAATCGCCCGGCGGATCGAACATCCCCTTCTCGCACATCTTTTGCAGCTCGTCCCGGACGTAGTACACGAAGTGGGGGGCCTGGATAAAGAAGCCACTCTTCTCGTACGTCAACTCCTCGGCCGCCGCCTCGTCCGCCTCAGCCTGGGTAATGTAGCTGTGCTTGACCATCAGGTTCAGCACTTCCCGCTGCCGCGCCTTCGCCCGCTCCGCGTTGTCCGGCACGACAGGGGAGTAGAGGCCGGGGGCCTGCGGTATCCCCGCCAGCATCGCCGCCTGGGCCAGCGTCAGCTCCTTGGCGGAGACGCCGAAGTAGCGCTGAGCGGCCGCCTCCACGCCGAAGGAAAAGTTGAGGTAATCAATGGTGTTTAGATACCACTCCAGGATCTGATCGTCGGAGTACTTCCGCTTCAGCTCCAGAGCGATTACCGTCTCCTTCACCTTGCGCTCGATGCGGCGGTCGAACCGCTTCTCCTGCTCGATGTAGACGTTCTTCACCAGCTGCTGAGTGATGGAGCTGCCGCCGCTCCCTTCGAAAAAACCAGGGCCGAACGGTGTTAGGTTCTCCGTGGCCGCCCTGATCAGCCCCTTGAAGTTGATCCCCGGGTTACCGTAGAAGCTTGCGTCCTCCGTCGACACTGTGGCATCGATCATGTACTGCGACATCTCCTCCAGCGGAACCGGGTTGCGTAGCCCACCCAGATGATCGATGTACTCGTACAGGTACTCTCCGTTACGGTCGTAGGCGATGCTCGTCCCGATGACTGACTTGGCGATCGCGTCCTCGGGGGCCAAGAGGTCATGGGCGTAGGTGCGGTAGATGAGGAACCCGAACACGCCGATAGTCACCAGTCCACCCAGGACCGCGACCATCGTCACGCTCAAGAGCCAATGCCAGCGAGCACGCATCAAGCGGCTGCGCTGCAGCGCCGCCCGCTTTACGCGGTTCCGCCTGTACTTGTAAATCCTAGCCACAGCGAGATCAGACCTTCTCTAATACAACGAAGTGCGATAGCCCAAAGATTCGCAGCGGGGTGCGCTCCAACGGGTAAAGCGCTATCCGCAGCGCCTTCCCAACCAGCTTGCGCCGCGCCGCCACGTGGTCAAACCCCGGGAAGACGTACGCATGCAGACGCTCGCGAAGACCGGCCCGGCGGTACAGCCGCTGGAGGTCCGCGTGGGTGTAGGCCCTGGCGTGGGGCACTAACCGGTTACGAATGACGTCCGGCAGCCAGTTCACCAGCGGCACGTTCCCGAACACGTATCGCCTCCCCAGGAACACGCCGTGCGTCTCGAACGGGTACAGGCGGTTAGGACAGAAGACCACCGCCCGGCCGCTGGGCCGGAGTACGCGGCGCACCTCCCGCAGGGTGACGAGATCATCCGTGACGTGCTCGATCACCTCGTGCAGCAGCGCCACATCGAACGTGTCGTCGGCGAATGGGAGGTGCTCGCCCACGGACAGCGCCAGGTTCGGCACCTGCGCCGCCCCTTCGCGCACCCGCTCCTCATCGACGTCCACTCCGTACACGTCCTGGGAGAACTCGCGCAGCCGCCTCACGAACGCCCCCACACCACAACCGATGTCCAGGATGCGCTTTCCCTCCAGCGGCACCTCCCGTCGCACCATCTCCAGACGGCGCTCCAGCCCTCGCGTCCATATCTGGCTGGGATGACCGAGGGAGGCGCGCTTATCTACCATCTCCACTTCCTGCTGCCCACTCAATACATTCATACTATCGCGCGGTAAGGCCGGTGAACAAACACCGGCCTACCTGTAAAACGTCACGCTGCTATAATGGTTTCCACCCTGTCCCATATACACCGCAGGAGAGATCTTCTTGCCCCTCACTCCGGAAGAAGTACGGCATAACGCCAGGCTCGCCCGCGTCGGCCTCAGCGACGACGAGGTGTCGCGCTTTCAGAACCAGCTCTCGCAGATACTCGACTACTTCGAGCGCCTTCAGGAGGTGGACACGGAGAACGTCCCGCCCACCGCCCACACACTCGCCATGCACAACGTCATGCGGGATGACGAGCCCCACCCCTCCATCGACAAGGAGGAGGTGCTGGCCAACGCCCCCCAGCGCGAGGGCGACCACTTCCGCGTCCGCGCCGTCCTGGAATGAGTTGCAGGGACCAGATGTCCGAGGCTTGATGAACACTCTATACCGAGCCGCGCACTTCACTGCGCGGGGATAGCTAAATGGACCCCCTTCACTACCTCGCCGCCCACGAGGCCGCAGACCTCCTGGCCCGGCGCGAGGTGTCATCCGTAGAGCTTACCCGCGCCGCCTTCGATCGCGTGCGCGCCCTCGACGACTCCCTCCACGCTTTCCTCACCCTTACCGAAGAAGAGGCGCTGGCACAGGCCGAGGCGGCCGACGAGCGCATCGCCCGCGGCGATGCAGGCCCCCTCACCGGCGTACCCGCCGCCATCAAGGACGTGCTCTGCACCAAGGGGGTCCGCACCACCTGCGGCTCCCGCATCCTGGAGAGCTTCGTACCCCCTTACGACGCCTTCGCCGTCCAGCGGCTGAAGGAAGCCGGATGCGTGATGCTGGGGAAGGCCAACATGGACGAGTTCGCTATGGGCTCCTCCGGCGAAAACTCAGCCTTCGGGCCCACACTCAACCCCTGGGACAAGGAGCGCGTCCCCGGCGGCTCTTCCTCCGGCTCGGCCGCCGCAGTGTCCGCCGGCATGGCGTTCTACGCCCTCGGCTCCGATACCGGCGGCTCCATCCGTCAGCCCGCCTCTCACTCCGGCATCGTCGGCTTCAAGCCCACCTACGGCCGCGTCTCCCGCTACGGCCTCATCGCCTTCGGCTCCTCTCTGGATCAGATCGGCCCCCTCACCCGCTCCGTGCGCGACGCCGCCCTCGTCTTCCAGGCAGTCGCCGGGCACGATGAGCGCGACTCCACCTCCGCTTCCCTGGATGTCCCCACCGTCACCGAGGCGCTAGCGCCCGACCTGAAGGGGATGCGCATCGGCGTACCCAAGGAGTACTTCATGGAAGGGATGGACGAGCAGGTCCGCCAGGCCGTGCGGGCCGCCATCGACCAGATGGCCGGCCTGGGCGCTGAGGTCGACTGGGAGGTCTCCCTCCCCTCCACCGACCACGCCCTGGCCGTCTACTACATCATCGCCCCCTCCGAGGCCTCGGCCAACCTCGCCCGCTACGACGGCGTCAAGTACGGCTACTCCTACAGCGAGGGCGCGAGCATGTGGGAGAACATGGAGAAGACCCGCGAGTTCGGCTTTGGGGACGAGGTGAAGCGGCGCATCATGCTGGGCACTTACGCCCTCTCCGCCGGCTATTACGATGCCTACTACCTGAAGGCCCAGAAGGTGCGTACCCTCATCCGCCGCGAGTTCGACGCCGCTTTCCAGGACCACGACGTGCTGGTGATGCCGGTCTCGCCGACAACCGCCTTCCGGCTCGGCGAAAAGACGGACAACCCGCTCCAGATGTACCTCAGCGACGTCTTCACCATCCCCGTCAACATCGCCGGCCTGCCGGGTATCTCCATCCCCTGCGGCTTCAGCCCGGGCGACAACGGCTCCCGGCTCCCCATCGGCCTCCAGATCATCGCCAAGCCGTTCGACGAGCCCAGCCTGTTCCGCGCCGCCTACGCCTACGAGCAGGCGACCGACTGGCACAAGCAGCATCCGGAGCTGTAGAGGCATGACAACCCGCGGCAGCGTCGTCGCCGTCTGCCTGAGCGCCGAGGGCGGAGTGCCCAAACACCCCCAGGCCGAGGTCAACGTTGGTCCGCACGGCATCGTGGGCGACTTTCACGCCGGCGAAACCTCGCGTCACGGCGCCAGCGCCGGCCGCGACCTGTTCCCGCGGGATCGCTCCTTGTAGACTGAGACTGGCTTTCCGCCCCAGCGTTTCGCGCTATGGAGACCTGAACGGAACCTTAGCCAAAGCCAAACGCAGCAATGTCACGGAAAAC
>CBDURB010000023.1:0-11551 GCA_965369585.1 uncultured bacterium | reverse complement strand
ACCATCCCCGGCTCCACGTTGGCGGGGTCCTTCCAGTTCTTGAACTGGAACGGCTCGAACCCGTTGTAAACGATGACCTGACCGGGGCGGACCGCCGGCGATAGCTTGGCCCAGATGCGGAAGTCGCCCATGTCGTTGTAGGCCCGCACCTCGTCGCCGTCGCGGATGCCGCGGGTGGCGGCATCGTCCACGTTCATAAACATGAAGGGGCGGCCCTGGTTGGTCTCCTGCATGATGCGGTTGATGATGTTGGCGGCGTGGATGCTCCAGCGGTTGTGACCGCTGGTGAGGACAAACGGGTAGTCGCCGCCCATGTTGGGGTTCTCCTTGTGCATAGGCAGCTGTTCGCCCGCCTCCAGGAACCAGTCGTGGTCTATGTAGAACTGGGCGCGCTGGGTGAGGGTGGGGTAGGGGAGCTTCTGCTCCACGTGCCAGCGCAGGGGGCAGAACGTCTCGTCCTCCTTGAGGTCGGAGGCCTGGTTGAGCATCATCGGGGAACGGCCGATGCCGGTGAAGCGCATGACGCCCTTCTCCCGAAGCGTGTTCAGGGTGGTCCCTTTGGGCAGGGCCCCGGCCAGCGCCGTGTCCTGCACCCACTCCTCCACCACCCGCTCGTCGTCCTCCATCTCGCCGCCCATGGTGTAGCTGTCGTACAGGGTGTCGAGTTTGCGGGTGATGCCGCGGCTGTCCACGTACTCCGTGAAGCCGCGGGCGATGGCCTTCTCCTCGATCTTCTTGCAGAGGCGGCGGAAGATGTGCCACTCCGGCAGCGCCTCGCCCTGGGGGACGGCGCCGCGGTCGTTGAGAATGAGCTGTAGCGTCTCGACGATGGCGTAGTGGAAGTTAATCTTCTCGGTGTGGGTGGCGGCCGGAAGGACGATGTCCGAGAACATGGCGGTGGTGTTCATCCGCCAGTCGATGGTGACGATCTTCTTGAGCTTGGGCCAGAGGTTCTTGAGGAGCATGTTCTGGCCGCCCCGGGTGCGACGGAGGGTGTCGCCGCCGCACTCGATGTAGATACGGGGCGGCTTGTCTTCCAGTGGCCGGTCGACTCCTCTCCACCAGCCCTTGCTCAGCGCCTCCTCCATGTACTCGTTGAACTCCCGCTTCATGGAGGGGTCGCTCCACTCACGTCGGTTCCAGTTCTCCTTGTGGCCGCAGTGGTAGTACCAGAAGAAGGCGGGGGGAGTAGTGTTATCCATGCCGGCCGTGCGGTACTGGAGCTCCACTGCCGCCTGCTCACGGCTGCGCGCCGGGTCTTCCGCCTGCATCGCCTCCATGAAGCGGTCAAGCGTCTCCAGCACCTCAATGGTGGCCTCGGGGCCCGGGCGTTGCTTGATGCCGAATATGCCGGCGCCGTCCATGGGGCCCACGCTCCAGATACGGATGCCGGTTCCCTTGCGGCCCCAGTTGTTGGTCAGGGCCAGGAGCAGAATCATCCCCCGCTCCATCAGGTCGCCGTGGAAGTACTTGGCCGAGTTGAACCCGAGAAGGATGTTCGTCTTCAGCCGCGCTACCTTCCGGGCCAGGGAGCGCATCACCTCAGGATGGATGCCGCACATCTCTGACGCCTTCTCCGGGGTGTACTCCTCCAGCCTTTCGCGCAGGAGGGTGAATGCGGGGACGACATCCACCTCATTGCCGTCGGCCAGGCTGACGCGGTGACGGACATCGAGAGAGGGATCGACATCGCCCAGCTCCAGCGAGCCGCGGGGCGCCTCCACCACGCTTTGGCCCTTCTCGTCGAAGAAGTAGAACTGGTCCTCGCGGCCTTTTTCCTGCATGTCGCTCTGCCTCAGAAAGTGCTGGTTGTCCAGGCGCACCAGCAGCGGCAGGTCGGTCTGCTCCTTCACAAAGGCGGTGTCCTGCAGACCCTCGTCGATGATCGTCTTGCACATCGCCAGGGCCAGGGCTGCGTCCGTGCCGGGACGCACCGGCAGAAACTGGTCCACATGCACGGCCGAAGGGCTGAAGTCCGGCGCTATGGTCACCACCTCGGCCCCCTTGTAGCGGGCCTCGGAGATGAAGTGGTAGTGGGGAATGCGAGTGTAAGCCGGGTTCATGTGCCAGATGAGTATCATCTCCGAGTGGAACCAGTCGTCCATGGAGGAGGCGAAGATCTTGCCGAACACCTCGTACATCCCCATCGGCAGGTCGCCCACGACGCCGTCCAGGTCCATGGACAGGCCGCCCAGGCGGCCGATGAAGCGGAGACATGGGATCAGGGCCATGAGGCCGCCCTGAGCGCCGGTGACCTCGTGGATGATGGACTCCGGGCCCACCTCCTGAATGGCGTCGATGATGGCGTCGGCGACCTCGTCCAAGGCGTCGTCCCAGGAGATGCGCTTCCAGCGGCCGGACCCGCGCTCCCCTACCCGTTTCATGGGGTAGAGGATGCGCTCCTTGGCGTAGAGCATCTGGCCCCACATGACCCCCTTCTGGCAGCCCATGGGGTTCGAATCCGGGACGCCTTCCTCGATGACGTCGTAGGCGGCGGTCTGTTCCTCGTGCAGGACGAGCCCGTCCTTGATGTAGACGCGGAAGGGGCAGTTGCCGGGGTAGCAGTCCACGCAGTGGGTGCCCCAGACAACGTTGTCCCACTTCCAGCGCTGGCGGTATACGTCTTCCACGGAGGTGTAGGTGCCACCTCCGGTTTCGGCGGTCGGCTGCAGAGTTGTTAGCTTAGCCGTCATCGTCGATCTCCTAACCACCCCTCAGGGCGGAAGTCAGGTGGCGGCGTTCGGCCGCCAGGAAGCGCAGCATCAGGTTCATTAGAGAGCGGTAGAAGCGCTGCGGCCGGTGACGCTGCGCCGCCGTCAAAGCGAGAGGCCACCACTCATGCAGGTGCAGCCTCAGGAAGTCCCTCTGGGCCCGCTGGTAGGACTCCACGTCGCCGCCGTTCTGCCCGGCCTCCGCTTCGTGGTAGGCCAGGTAGTGCATGAACTCCAGCTCTGTCGTGACGTGGTCAGGCATGAGCCCCGGCGCGATGCGCAGGCCAAAGTAGTTGTAGAAGCGCACCAGCTCTTCCATCGTCTTCAGCCGGCCGCGGCCGTAGTGGCCACTGTGAAGCGGACACAGGGCGTGCCCGCGTGGCCCCACCTCAAACAGACGGATGTACTCCGACTGGAAGGATTCGTAGTCGCCGACTGGGCTCCAGCCTCGCGAGGGGCCGACCGCCACTCGATAAGGCAACTCTTGCAGCGCCTCGTCTATCCGCTCGCGAAGCCGGCCGCCGAGCGCTTCCTCGTGGAATTCAGGCTGGGGAAAAGCGAGCGCGCGGGCCAGCAGGATATAGAGGTCGCTGCGGCTGCGGGCGGCCTCAGCTGCGGAAGCCTGCTTCACACGGCCGCTTGGTCTCACTGCCGTGACCGTCGGGATATCCCTCCTGCCCCTACTTCCACTGGATATCCGCCGGATCGCGGTCGTAGGGCTTGAACATATCCTTCCACCAGTAGGCGATCAGCGTGTCCATAAGCTCAGATTTGCCGCCATCCCGCGTCTTGATCATCGCCGAGGTGAGGGTATCGAGGGCGGTCCTGACCTTGGGGCCGAACAGCCCCTCAAGGTACTCCGTTGGAATGCGTGGCGTGCTCTCGTCGAAACTGCCGTCCTGGTTGAGACGCGCCGGGCCGATGGGCGGGATGTAGAAGATGTTGGGCTCCGTCCCATACTCCGGGTGCAGGGGTAGCGCCACCTTCCATTTGCGTACCAGCTTGGCCACCGGGCTTTCTTCGTCGTCCAGCATGCCGAACCAGACGGCACGGCCGGGGCACTGCCGCACGCAGGCCGGGGCCACATCCTGCTCCACGCGAGGGAAGCACATGATGCAGTGCTGGCTCACGTTGCGCAGGAAGTTAAAGTAGACCTTCTTGTAGGGGCAGGCCTCCAGGCAGAACTGATAACCGCGGCAGCGGCTCTCATCCCGCAGGACGATCCCGTCCTGCTTCCGCTTGTACATCGCCCCCAGGGGGCAGGCCTCCACGCAGGCCGGCTTGGTGCAGTGGTTGCACAGACGCGGCAGGTAGAAGTAGTAAGAGTTGGGGTACTCGCCCGCGCCCTGGTCCTCGTCCCAGTTGGGCCCCCATTTGGGCTCCTCGCCCACGGGGTGGAGGAAGACGGACTGACCCTTGCCCCCGTAGAGCACTTCTTCGTAGTTGAAATCCCAGCCGCCGCCCCACTCCTCGCGGCTGGGTCGCCGCCCGGTTTGAGGCACCCCCTCCTGGTAGCCGCCGCCCATGCTCTCGTAGTCGCGAGGGTGGCCGCGTCCGGGCTGGGTGTTGACCGTGCACCACCACTGGTAGTCCATCCCCTCGTCACGCGTCCACAGCACCTTGCAGGCCACGGAGCAGGTCTGGCAGCCGATGCACTTGTTCAAGTCGAAGACCATGGCGACCTGACGCCCGGCGCCGTTTTTCCGTTGAGTCTTCTTCGCCATGTCGGGACCTCCTTCAGGCCGCCGGTGTTTGCGCGGCTATGCGATATCCAATTCCCGCCAGTGCTTGGAGAATGACATGAGGCCGGCCCGCTCCTGGCTGGACCCCTCCCAAACGGTGAACGCCACCTTCGTCGCCTTCCCGGACGACAGCTGGACGCCTTCGCCGTCCACATCCAGAGGCCGCGCCAGCACGACCGTCCAGCGTCCATCCTCCCAGCGGGCGCGGGCCTGGGTGAAGCTCTTGTCGGTCTCTTCCACTATCCCCAACCCCGTGCCGATCAGGTTCTCGGCCTCGCCCTCCGAAAGGTTCGCCCGCCAGTACCAGGTGTTGACGGGAGCCTTAGTACTGCCCATGCTCTCCAGCGGAGCGTCCTTGTTCAGGGGAAACACGATACCCGCGGCGTCCGGGAACACGGTGCCGTCGCCACAGTCTGTGTTCTCTGTGTCATCCTCCCACTCCAGCCGGAACGCGATGTCCTTTCGGTTGTGGGCGGCCTGCACCTTCAGCAGGCGGACGGCCCCCAGCGGCTTTCCGGCCCAGGCGGTACGAATGTACCTTGTGGGCTGCAGATGCAGGGGGGTGCCGCCGAGGCTGATCTCCTCTGCCGACACCTTGGCCCACTGCTGGGCGGCCGGGTTGAGCAGAGTGCGGGTCGCCAGTTGTATTTTCACGGCCTTCATCGCGCTTTCCTCCCGTTGACGTTGGCCACTTCTACCCTGATGGACCGGTCTGTCTGCACCGCTCAGTCATCCTGTCTTAGCGGGCACTTAATTCTTCTCCGTAGGAGCCATCCCCGTCAGTCAGGCAGAGGCACTAAAGATATGTCGGGCAAAACCCCACATTAAGTCCGGTGAATTGCCTGATAGACGGATTGGCCCTGGGCGACGAGACTAAAAGTTGCCATTAGCCTGCCGACGAGGAGCAGCCTATGTCCGATTCAACTTATGACGCGATAATCATTGGCGCCGGCCACAACGGCATGTCCCTGGGCGCCTACCTGGCCAAATGTGGCTGGGAAGTCGCCATCTTCGAAAAGCGAGGCGAGGAGGGAGGCGGCCTCTGCACCGAGGAGATCACCCGTCCCGGATTCCTCCACAACGTCCACTGCAACTACCACACGCTTGTGGGCGTCTGCCCCGTCTACGATGACCTGGAGCTCACCAAGCACGGCCTGCGCTACGTGCGCCCGCCGGTGCAGATGGGCAGCGTCTTCTCCGACGGCACCGCGCTCACCATCCACACCGATCTCGATAAGACCTGCGCCTCCATCGCACGCATATCGGAGAAGGACGCAGACACCTTCCGCCGGCTCTACGAGGAGTCCAAGGGCTACCTGGACATGATCCTCCTTACCCTTATGTACTCTCCTCCTATCTCCCTCAAAGACATCACCAAGGCGCTTGTGGTCTGGGGCGTCCACGACAAATCCGAGTTTCTCAGCGTCCACCTGCGCCGCATGAGCATCAACGAGTTCCTGGACGAGCACTTCGAGAGCGACAAGGTGAAAGCCCACCTGGCTTTTCACGCCTCCATCGCCGGATACTCAACGGACCGCAAGGGGCTGGCCGTCTCCTTCCCCCTCCTGGTCGGCAAGATCGACAACTGGCACGTCTGCATCGGCGGCTCTCACGCCCTCGCCCATTCCATCTGGGAATCGTTCGCGCAGTCCGGCGGAAGGGTTTTCCTTCAGCACGGCGTGGAGGAGATCCTGATGGAGAACGGCAAGGCCTCCGGCGTCCGGCTTGAGGACGGTTCCATCGCGAAGGCCCGCCATCTTGTCGCTTCCTCTATAAGCCTGGAGCAGACGTTCCTCAAGATGCTACCCCGTGACAAGCTGCCTGACTCGCTCATCAAGGGCGTGGAAAGCTTCCCCCACATGGACTGGTCGTTCTTCTCCGTCCACCTGGCGATGTCCAGCGCCCCGCAATACCGCGCCGCGGAGTTCGACCCCGACATCAACGAGGCCTGGGTTATCAACCTCGGGTACGATAGCCCGGCGGACGTCAACCGCCACTGGAAGGACGTACGCGCCGGCAAGCTGCCGGACCCCAGGCCGAACTGCGCCGTCAACTCCCTGTTCGACGCCACGGACGCGCCGCCCGGACAATTCACGGGCCTGATGCGCCAGTTCGCGCCGTACAGCCTCGCCCGCGGCGGCCCCGAAGCCTGGGACGAGATGGCGGAAGGCTACGGCCGTCGCTGCGTCGAGAAGTGGCAAGAGGCCGCGCCCAACCTCAAGAACGGCGCCATCATGGAGTGGACGACGTACACCCCGCTGGATATCGCCCGCCGCATCCCCAACATGGTCCAGGGCGACTGGATGGGCGGCCTCATCGACGAAGATAATCTCCTCGACAAACGTCCCTTCGAGGAGCTGTCCCAGTACCGCACGCCCATCGGTAACCTCTACATGTGCGGCGCCACCCAGCACCCGCACGGCTTCGTCACCTTCGCTCCCGCCTACAACGCCCTCCAGAGCATCGCCGAAGACTACGACCTGGAGCGCTGGTGGAGGTGACCTGATGGCGGAACCACCAGCCGTTCCCGTCCGCCTCGCCAATGGGGCGGACAGCGGTCTGGCTTCCATCGTGCATCAGTACCTGGAGCAGGACCTGGCGGAGTCCGAGGATAAGAGGCGGCTGGCCCAGCGCCTGCACGGCCGCCTGGTCATGACGGCCAAAGACTACGGCACGTCGGTGACGCTGGAGTTCCGGGGGAGCGAGATCACCATCTGGGACGGCGAGCGTCCGCCTCTGGACGCCTCCATCGTCGGCCCGTACCTCAGCCTCACGCGTCTGCTCCAGGGGAAGACCAATCCCCTGGTGGAACACCTGCGGGGCCGTCTGCGTGTGCGCTCCAGCCTGCGGCGGCCGTTTTTCCCGCTGCGTGTCCACAGCCTGATGAAGCTGCCGCCTGAGGAGGGCGCCCGCCGGCCGGCCTGGGCTTGGGCCATGGCCGTGGCGGGGGGCGCAGTTGTGGTCGGGGGCGCCGTCGCACTCACTTTGTGGTTGACCTGATGGAGGTAGGTTATGCCTGATACCAGCTACGACGCCGTGATAATCGGAGGAGGGCACAACGGCCTCTGCACCGCCGCCTACCTGGCCCGCGCCGGCCTCAAGGTGGGAATATTTGAGCGCCGTCACGAGGAAGCGGGCGGCGTCCACACCGAGGAGGCCACAGTGCCCGGCTTCTGGCACAACCTCCACGCCCAGTACATGGAGTTCATCGACTACATGCCCTTCTACCACGACTTCGATCTCCCCAGCTTCGGCGCCCGTATGATCAAACCCGAAGCGCAGGTCGGAATAGCCTTTGCCGACAGCCGGCCGCCTCTCATCATCTACACGCCGGAGCACGAGGAGAAGACGTACGCCAGCATCGCCCAGTTCTCCAAGCACGATGCCGAGGTGTTCAACGAGATCCGCCGTAAAGTGATGGCGAACGATCAGTACCTGGCTGCCCTCCTCTACACTCCCCCGCCCGACGAGGCCCGCGGCGAGACCGCCAGCCCCATCGCCGGCAAGCTGTTCGAGCTCTGGATTGACCTGGGCTTCAAGCCCGGCGAGTACAAGAAGTCCCCAAAGGTCCTCATCGACGACCTGTTCGAGTCGACGGAGCTCAGGGCCGTCCTCTACCGCCAGTGCATAGAGTGGGGCTCAAACGTCCACTCCGGCAACGGCTTCGGGTTCGTCCTCTCCGTCATCTGGCTGTGCGGCATCCACTACATGTCGGTCGGGGGCACCCACACCCTGGGCCACGCCATGGCCAGCGCCTGCCTCAACCAGGGCGTCGACCTCCGCTACAACAGCCAGGTCAGCCGTATCCTCACCACCAACGGCCGCGCCACCGGCATTGCCCTCAAGGACGGCCGCGAGATCAAGGCGAAGATCGTCGTCTCCAACGCCGACCCACGTACGACGTTCATGGAGCTGCTGGGCTGGGACAGGCTCTCCCTGTTCCGCAAGGAGCGTCTGGCCAACTGGCGTTATGGCCCGGAGCACGTCCTGGGCGTCCCCTCGTTTGCCCTCCACGAGCCGCCGGACTACAAGTCAGCCTCACACGATCCGGACATCAACCGCTGCTTCTACACCATCGTCGGCTTCGAGAACCATGAGGAGATGTCAGAGTACATCCTCCAGGCCTACGGCGGACGCGTCCCTGAGACGCCCGGCGCCGGCACCTGGGTGAACAGCCTCTGGGATCCCAGCCAGGCCCCGCCGGGAAAGCATGTCATGAACGGTTGGTTCTTCTTCCCCAATGCCTCCGCCCTATCCCCTCAGGAGTGGGACGAAGTACGCGCCAACTACAACAAGAAATTCCTCGACCTATGGGCAAAGTACGCCCCAAACATGACCCGCGAAAACGTCATCGCCGACAAGCTCTACGTCCCCTTCGACATCGAGAAGAAGATCGGCATGCCGGAAGGTGATTTCTCCCACGGCCGCCCCGGCGCGTTCGTCCTGGGTGTTCCCCGCTCCTACAGCCTGCGCACTGAGATCGAAGGGCTGTACACCTGCGGCGCCTCCGCCGGTGGCGGCGGCATCAGCGCCGCACCCGGCTACAACGCGTTCAAGGTCATCGCCGAAGATCACGACCTGCCCAAGATATGGCAGCGAGAAGACCGCATCTACTAGAAAAGGAAGGTGCCATGCCGGCCATCTATACCAAGGACTGGTACGAGGAGCTGAAGAACCTCCTCAACCACAATGAGGACATCCAGAAGAACGCTCCCCGCGGGAAGTTGACAGCTCTGGCCGAGATCCGGGGCGACGGCCAGTCCCCCTATCTGGCGGACGGGCAGAAGCTCTTCTTCGTAGTGCACCTCGACGACGGCAAGTGCACCGACTACCACGAGGTGGCCGAGCCGCCGCCTCGCAGGGAGTTCGACTTCATCTTCGAGCTGCCGGCCACGGTCTTCGAGAGCGTGGCCTCGGGCCTGGTAGACCCCGTGGGGGCCGGCCTTAAGGGCACCATTAAGATCTCCGGCGACATGCGCATCCTCATCAAGCACGCAGAGTTGGTGAATGTCCTTCAGGAGATCTACGCCCGTGATGTCGAGACCACCTGGCCCAAGGGCAGCCCACCCTACTCGTAGACCTGCTCAAGCCCGGATCCCTGATAAGTGCCCCGTTCCGGGCAGCGCTATGGACTTATGTGCAGACGCGGCTGGGCGGCGAGAGCCATCGGCGCGGGCATGTGAATGCGTAAGTCACAGACCGGGTCGCCCCACTTTCGGGTCATGACCAACTCTTCATCGGCCCGCACGCCCATCGCCTCGTACCATCCGTTTCGGCGTGCAAAGCACGCGCAGGCTGCAAGCCCGTGCCACCGGACGTCCATGAATCGGTCGAAGATGGGGCAACGGCTGACGTCAACCCGAATCGTGTCGTCCTCCAAACGAGCCAGCGCAGTGGTCTGCTCTGTGTGGAGGTATAGCTCTATAGCTGTCAGGAGCACCTCCCGCGCCAGCGCCGGGCCCAGCGGCAGTTCCAGATTCAGATGGCCAAGGAGGGCTTGCATTTCAGTGGCGCCCAACTTCCGCTGCTCAGCCTGATAGGCCTTGTTGGCCACCCGCCAGCCTTCGGACCGCGCCAAGCGGACGGGCCAGTCCATGTCCTCCGCAAGGCGTGCCAGGCCGCTGAGCCAGTATCGGGCCGCGGGCGAGAGGCTCTCGAGTAGCCTTGTCATGGCCACTCTCTCCTTCCGAGCCCGCCCCTATCGTCAGTATTCTACACCCCCAGCGGAAGCCATGGGGGGGCCGCAAGCTGAGGGGGACCAGGGAACGTGTGGGATTCCGAAAGTCGCCTATGGAAAACAACGAGCGCATGTTTCGGTTACGCTGACATAGTAGTAGTATCGTAGGCCAAGGGTCACCTATGTCGATAAGCAAGCGCGAACAGAAAGCCGTCGACCGCTGGAAACCCGGCCAGAAATGGTACCACCCTTTCATGGCCACCGTGATTATTCGCCTCTGCAAGTTCTACCTGACGACGATGAACTCACTGGACATTGAGGGGTTGGAGAAGTTCGAGTCGCTTAAACATCGCCAGGGCCGCGGCCTGCTGACCTTCAGTAATCACGTTTCGCTGTTTGACGACCCCTTACTCCCATCCAACTTTAGCCTGCCGCGTTACGAGGAGATCCGATGGGCTGCCACAGACGCAATCAACTTCTTCGGGTCACCGTTAAAGTCCTGGTTCTTCACCTCCGGCAAAGGCGTACCGATAGTCCGCGGCGCGGGGCTGGACCAATCCGGCTTTCACTTTCTACTCGACCGACTGCGTGAAGGTCGGTGGGTACACATCTTCCCTGAAGGCGGAAGGACCCGGCACCCGCTGGCCCTTATGACCCACCCCTTCAAGTCCGGGATCGGACGCCTGATGGCGGAGACGCAGCCAATAGCCCTCCCCTTCTACCACTATGGGATGCGCAATATCCTGCCGGTCGGGTCGATAATCCCGCGAAGAGGCAAATCCGTACGACTCGTGTTCGGGGATCCGATCGATTGCGGCGAGCGGTATCTTCAGGGCATCACACGGCAGGCTGAGGGAGCGGAGCTAAGCGGCCTGGCCCTGTGGGAAGCGCTGGCCGCCCGAACCTACGACGCATTGAGACATCTGGAACTCGCGGTGCACCCCACCGCCCGCGAGTTAAGCGTCACCGATGCGTTGAGCTCCCCGAATATCGGCGCCCTGTCTCGGCCTGCCCGCTAGAGGCGGTGGATGACGCTGGGGCTTGCTGGACTGACGAATAGTGTCGGCTTAACCCTTGTCATCGCTCACGGGACGCCACCCGTCCGCACTATAATGGGTGAAATGCTAGAATCACCTATAACCCCGCCCGAAAGGATCGGTGACCATGCTGGCCCAGCTCGTTGAGACCGTTAAGAACCTGGAACACCAGCGCAACGTGACCACCCTGGACGTTGCGGAGCTTGCAACGAGGGCTCAGCCAGTGGGCAGGCTCACGACAAACGGGGGGCTGGGCTTCTTCAGCAACGTCCGCAACAGGAGCGCCAGCCAATCGGTCGTATTCGGCAGCGAACGAGTGCGCCAGAAGAACCCGACTCCCGCCCAGCAGACCATCGTCGACAAACTGGATTCCACCCTGGCGAC
>CBDURB010000022.1:0-11557 GCA_965369585.1 uncultured bacterium | reverse complement strand
AACCAACTCGTCCGCCTAATCAGTAGCCTAGGTATGAACGCCGCACCGCCTCGTTCTCCCGTAGAGAGGGGCCGGTGTCGGCCAGCGCTATGCGACCCGTTTCCAGCACGTACGCATACGCGGCTATGGAGAGAGCCATGTTAGCGTTCTGCTCCACCAGCAGGATCGTCACCTTCTCCTCACGGTTGATCGTTTCGATGATCTTGAAGATCTCCTTGACTATGAGGGGCGCCAGGCCCAGGGAGGGTTCGTCCAGGAGAAGGAGTTTCGGCCTGCTCATGAGGCCGCGGGCGATGGCCAGCATCTGCTGTTCACCGCCGGAGAGCGAGCTCGCGTGCTGCTCGCGGCGCTCTGCCAGGATGGGGAAGTACTCGCAGACGCGGTCGATGTCGCGCCTGATGCCGTCCCGGTCGCGCCTGGTGTAGGCGCCCAGCTCAAGGTTCTCCAGCACCGTGAGCTCCGCGAACAGCTCGCGGCCTTCGGGGACGTGGGAGATGCCCATGGCGACGATGGACTCCGGCGATCGGCGGTGGATCGGCTCGCCGAGGAACGCCACGGAGCCATCGCTGGGGCGGAGGAGGCCGGAGATGACGCGCAGGGTAGAGCTCTTACCGGCGCCGTTCGCTCCCAGGAGGGAGACGATCTGGCCCTCGCCCACCTCAAGGCTCACGTCGTGCAGGGCGCGGATGGGGCCGTAGGCGGCGCGGATGGAGTTAACCTTAAGCATCCGGCGTTCCCAGGTAGGCTTCGATCACGCGGGGGTTGCTGCGCACCTCATCCGGCGTGCCGTCAGCCAGCTTGCGACCGAAGTTGAGGACGCAAACACGATCGGAGATGCTCATCACCAGGTCCATGTTGTGCTCCACCAGGAGGACGGTGACGTTCAGGTCTTGGCGGATGGACTGGATGACCTGTGCCACTCCCTGGAGCTCTTCGTGGCTGAGGCCGCTGGCGGGCTCGTCTAGGAGGATGAGCTTGGGGTTGGCGGCCAGGGCCCGCGACATCTCCACTCTCTTCTGGGTGCCGAAGGGGAGGCTGACGGCGGGGAGATCGCGCAGGTCCGCCAGCCCCAGCCAGTCCAGTATCTCCATAGGTGAACGGCGCAGCTCTCTCTCCTCGCGCTGAGCACGAGGAAGGGGAAGCAGCTGGCTCAAGAAGTTGCCGCCGGGCTTGCTGTGCTGTCCAACCATGACGTTTTCGAGCACGGTCATACCCTTGAACAGCAGGACGTTCTGGAAGGTGCGGGCGATGCCGGCGCGCACCACGTTGTGCGGCGGCAGACGAAGCAGGTCTACGCCGTCGAAGGAGATCGAGCCGCCATCTGGGTCGTAAAACCGGCTGATGCAGTTGAAGACTGTGGTCTTGCCGGCGCCGTTGGGGCCGATGAGCCCCAGGATCTCCCCCTCATTGACATCGAAGGAGACATCCTCGAGAGCGACGATACCGCCGAACTTCTTGGTGAGGGAGTTGACGCTTAATTGCGCCACGCGCCACCTTTCTATTGCCCTGCCTGCCTGGCCGGACATTTGGTTAGTAAACGTTATAACCTCTTTGAATGCCAAACGCAAGACGACGTGACGAGGTTTCCTTGCTTGCGTTGTCGCCTCTCAGGCCGTACGCCCCGCAAGCTCTTTTCGTTGACCCTTCTAGCGGGCGGCGGTAGAATGCGCCCTGAAGGAATCCGCCTCCGGCGGATTCCTTGCGCCTGCCTACCGGCAGGCAGGTAGGAGGCGTAGTTGGGTGGCCAGGGGCGCTGAAGAGATCCCTAAAGCGTATGATCCCTCCAAGGTGGAGGGTCGCCTGTACCAGTTCTGGCTGGACAGGGGTTACTTCGCGTCCAGGATAGACCCCGATAAGCAGCCGTTCTGCATTATCATGCCGCCGCCCAACGTGACCGGGGAGCTGCACCTGGGGCACGCTCTAACGGCCACCATGGAGGACGCCCTTATCCGCTGGCATCGCATGCGAGGCGATTCCACCCTTTGGCTCCCGGGCGTCGATCACGCCGGCATCGCCACTCAGAACGTGGTGGAGCGGGAGCTGGCCAAGGAGGGCGTGAGCCGCCACGATCTAGGCCGCGAGCAGTTCGTGGAGCGGGTGTGGCAGTGGGTGGATAAATACCGCAGCGTGATCAGCCGACAGCACATGCGTCTGGGCGCTTCCTGTGACTGGGAGCGAGAGGTGTTCACGATGGATGAGGGGCCGCAGCTGGCGGTGCGCACCATCTTCGTGAAGCTGTACCGGGACGGCCTCATCTATCGCGGCGAGCGCATGATCAACTGGTGCCCCCGCTGCCAGACGGCGCTGTCCGACCTGGAGGTGGAGCACAGGGAGCAGTCCGCCAAGCTCTGGTACGTCCGCTATCCTCTGCTGGACGGTTCCGGCAACGTGACGGATGAGTATATGGTCATCGCTACCACGCGGCCGGAGACGATCGTGGCCGATGTGGCGGTGGCGGTGAGCCCCAAGGCGGAGCGCTGGCAGAAGATCGTCGGCCGCAAGGCGCTGCTCCCCATCATCGAGCGGCAGATTCCGATCATCGCCGACGACGCGGTGGACCCGGAGTTCGGGACCGGTGCGCTCAAGATCACCCCCGGCCACGACATCGTCGACCTCGAGATCGGGGAGCGGCACGGCCTGCCCGCCATCGTCGCCGTGGGCCCGGACGGGACGATGAACGAGGAGGCCGGCCCCTACAAGGGGATGGACCGGTTCCAGTGTCGGGACGTCATCGTCGCTGACCTGGAGCGGCTGGGGCTTCTGGAGAAGACGGAGCAGTATCATCACTCGATTGGCCGCTGCGACCGCTGCGACACCGTCGTGGAGCCGTTCGTCAGCGAGCAGTGGTTCGTGCGCATGGAGCCGCTGGCCGGGCCCGCCATCGAGGCGGTGAAGGACGGACGAATCGAGATCATCCCCCGCCGCTTCGCGCGGGTGTACATGAACTGGATGGAGAATATCCGCGACTGGTGCATCTCGCGGCAGCTCTGGTGGGGGCATCGCATCCCGGTCTGGTACTGCGGCGACTGCGGCGAGCTTACCGTGGCCGTAGACGACCCCAGCGCCTGCGAGAAGTGCGGCTCCGGCAAGCTGGAGCAGGACGCCGATGTCCTGGACACCTGGTTTTCGTCGGCGCTGTGGCCGCACTCGACGTTGGGCTGGCCTAAAGAGACGGATGAGCTGCGCTACTTCTACCCTACATCGGTGCTGGAGACAGGGTACGATATCCTCTTCTTCTGGGTTGCCCGCATGATTATGACGGGCCTCTACAACACGGGAGAGGTTCCGTTCCGCCACGTCTACCTGCACGGGCTCATCCGCGACCACGAGGGCCGCAAGATGAGCAAGAGCCTGGGGAATGTGGTGGATCCGATCGAGGCGATAGACAAGTACGGCTGCGACGCCCTGCGCTTCACCCTGGCTACCGGCGGCGCCCCCGGCAACGACTTCCGCCTGTCCGACGAGCGGCTGGAGGGCGGGCGCAACTTCGCCAACAAGATATGGAACGTCTCCCGCTTCGTGATCCAGAGCATCGGCGACGAGCGGCTCCAGGCGCCAGACCGGAAGCGGCGGGCCGGGATGCCCATCGAGGACCGCTGGATCATGTCCCGTCTGCAGCGCCTCATCACGGAGGTTGACCGGCTCCTCAACCGCTTCCAGTTCGGCGAGGCGGGACACCGGCTGCACGAGTTCCTTTGGAGTGAGTACGCGGACTGGTACATCGAGATGGCGAAGGTGCGCCTCAAGGCCGGCGACCAGTCGTCCCTGCCGGTGCTGGCGCACGTCCTGGACACTTGCCTGCGGCTGCTGCACCCGTTCATGCCGTTTGTCACGGAGGCGCTGTGGCAAAATCTCAGCGCGCGCATCGGCTGGGCGGACGAGGAAGCGCTCATCGTCGCCTCCTGGCCGAAGGCCGAGCGGGCCTGGGTGGACCGCGAGGCGGAGGCGAAGGCGCAGGTTGTGATGGAGGTGGTGAAGGCGATCCGCAACATCCGCGCCGACAGGCGGGTGGACCCCGGGCGCTACGTTGAGGCGTACGTGGCCGCCGACGGGGCGAGGCCGGATCTGGAGGCGGCGAGGCAGATACTGGAGTCGCTGGCGCGGGTGAGGCCTCTGCACCTGATCGGGGACGCGGGAGAGGCGCCCAGGAGCGGAGTGGCCTCGGCCGTCCTGGCGCAGGCCCAGGTCGTCCTGCCGCTGGCCGGGCTCATCGACGTGGAAGTGGAGCGGGCTCGCCTGTCCAAGCAGTTGGCGGAGGCGGAGGCGGAGGTGAAGCGGCTGGAAGGCAAGCTGGCGAACGCGGCGTTCCGGGAGAAGGCGCCGGCGGCTGTGGTGGCCAATGAGGAGGAGAAGCTGGCGGCGGCGCGGGCGAGGCTGGAGGGGCTGCGTCAGAGGCTGGCGGAGCTGGAGTGAGGGAGGCCAACGCCTCGGCGGAGAAGGGATGTGCCGCGCACTGAAGCCTGCCTGCCGGTAGGCATGGTGCGCGGCATGGTCGCGGTCAGGCGCACCCGGGATTCGCGGAGTCGCCGAATTCAGGCGGCGGGCGCTGTTCACAGACAGCGGTAGCGCCATTAACCAAGCGGCGGCTTACTAAATTGACAGTAGCTGGAGCCCGTGCTAGCATCGCTTGTGGCAAATGGAACAAATGGCTAGCTTCCTCCCCTGTCGGGCCACCCGCTGATGATCCAGGACTTATTCGCCGACTACGTAGCCGTTCTCATCGCCGCGATTCTGGGCATCCTCATGGTCGGTGGGGCGCTCATCGGCAACTACATCCTCGCCCCCCGCCAGGCCAGCCGCGCCAAGGGCCTGACCTACGAATGCGGCATGCTGCCCATCGGCCGCAGCCGTACCCAGGTTCACTTCCGTTACTACCTGTTCGCGATCCTGTTCCTGATCTTCGATATTGAGGCGGTGTTCCTGTTCCCCTGGGCGGTCACATTCCTGGACATCGGTAAGGCCGCCTTCTACGAGATGCTGTTTTTCATGCTGATACTCGGATTCGGGCTTCTCTACGCCTGGAAAAAGGGTGTGCTGCGGTGGAGGTAGGTGGCTCAGATGGCTGACAAGAGGCTCATAGAGATCCACGAGATACAGGACGACCCCCAGCAGGCGATCAGCGATGCCGTCTCCCCCGATATCCGGCGGGAGATCAAGAAGCTAACGCCGACGGAGTTCCACCCGGGCCAGGGGCAAGCGCTGTACCGCCAGCTACTGCCGGGGATACTCCAGTTCCCCGCGGACTGGATCATCGCCTGGGGGCGAAAGTCGTCCCTGTGGCCGATGACGTTCGGCCTCGCCTGCTGCGCCATCGAGATGATCTCCAGCTTCATGGCCCGGCATGACCTGGACCGCTTCGGCATCATCCCTTTTCCCTCGCCCAGGCAGTCGGACGTGATGATCGTCTCCGGGACGGTGACCAAGAAGATGGCGCCGGCGGTCAAGCTGTTGTACGAGCAGATGCCCTACCCCAAGTGGGTGATCTCCATGGGCGCCTGCGCCACCAACGGCGGACCCTACACCCGCTACGACCGCGTGCTCCAGGGGGTGGACAAGATCGTCCCGGTGGATGTTTACGTTCCCGGTTGCCCACCTCGGCCTGAGGCGCTGATGGACGCTTTCCTGGCCCTCCAGAAGAAGATCATGGAGGAGCGAGGGAAGATAGGGCGCTGAGCGTGGCCCAGGAGCGTAGCCAGGAGACCACGCCCGCCACCGTTGAGCCGCCCCCAGGCTCCGTGGCCGACCTGTTCCGTGAGGCGTTGCCGGGCGTCCAGCTGAGCGCGGAGCAGACCGCCCTCGATGTCGCTATCACCGTTCGTCGCGAAGACCTGCTCCGGGTGATGCAGACCGCAAAGGAGGACGAGCGCCTGGCGTTCGACTTCATGCGCAGCCTATCGGGCGTTGACCACCTTGACGAGCTGGAGGTGGTCTATCACCTCTACTCGTACAGCCTGGGCCACGCGGTGGCGATCAAGGTGCGCTGCCCGTCCGACGACGCTCACATGCCCACGGTCAGCCACCTGTGGCAGACGGCCAACTGGCACGAGCGCGAGGCGGCCGAGTTGTTCGGGTTCGTCTTCGACGGCCACCCCGACCTGCGTCCCCTGCTGACGGAGGAGGGGCTGGGCTACTACATCATGCGTAAGACTCATCCTCTAGCCGAGATCGAGGAGTGGCAGGAGGACTATCTGAAGGCCGCCGAGGAGGCGGTGACGCAGGCGGCGACGGAAGCCGGCGTGCCCATGGACGAAAGGGCACGCAAGATAGCGCTGGCCCAGAAGAAGGCGGTGGTCATCAAGAAGGCGCGCGAGGAGGCCAGGGGCAGAGGGCTGTCCGGGGACGAGGAGAAGGCGGCGGTTAAGGCCGCCCTCAAGGCGTTTGAGGAGGAGGAAGCGGCCAAGGCGGAGCCCAAGCCGGCGGAGGCGCCGGCCAAGCCTGCCGATGACCGCGCCGCCAAGATAGTGCTGGCCCAGAAGAAGGCCGCCCTCATAAAGAAGACCCGCGATGAGGCGCGCGCCCGCGGCGCTTCGCAGGAAGAGGAGCGGCAGGCGGTGTCGGAAGCGCTCAAGGCGCTCGCAGCCGAGGAGAAGGGTGGGTAAGCGGCAGCCATGACTACGGAGTACCGCGTCACCCCGGGGAAAGACCTGGAGACGATAGACATCAACGTCAACGTGGGGCCGCAGCACCCGGCTACCCACGGCGTGTTCCGGATGGTGCTGACCGTCGATGGCGAGCAGGTGGTGGACCTGGACCCGATCATCGGCTACATGCACCGCGGCGCTGAGAAGCTGTCCGAGAACTGCGACTACCGCCAGGCTATCGGCTACCAGGACCGCACCGAATACCTGGGCCAGTTCAACGCTGAGCTCTGCTACGTGGAGGCTGTGGAGAAGCTGGCCGGCATCGAACCGCCGGAGCGGGCCGAATATATCCGCGTCATCCTGACGGAGCTGAACCGCATCACCAGCCACTATATGTTCATGGGCGCTTTCGCAACGGACATCGGCGTGTACGGTACGGCCTTCATGTACAGCTTCCGCGACAGGGAGATGATTCAGGACCTGTTTGAGGAGGTCACCGGGGAGCGGATGATGTACGCCTACTTCCGCGCCGGCGGTGTGGCCTGGGACGTGCCGAAAGACTTCCGCGAGCGCTGCTGTGAGATCCTGAGCGCGGTGAGCAAGGGTATCGGAGACATAGAAGGGTTGATGACGGACAACGAGGTGATCATCGCCCGTTGTCGTGGTCTCGGTCCGGTGACGCCGGAAGACGCCATCAACTGGGGCCTGACGGGGCCGATGCTGCGGGCCACCGGCCTGGCGCACGACCTGCGCCGCGCCGAGCCCTATTGCATCTACGACCGGTTTGAGTTCGACATCCCAACGGGCATACAGGGCGACGTTTACGATCGTTACCTCGTCCGCCTGGAGGAGATGCGCCAGTCGGTCCGCATCGTAGAGCAGGCGCTGGAGGGGATGCCGGAAGGGCCGATCATGGCCGAGGGGCTGAAGCGAACGCTGCGCCTGCCCGAGGGCGAAGTGTATATGCGCCAGGAGACGCCCCGGGGGGAGTACGGCATCTATCTGATCTCTAAGGGCGGCGACAAGCCTTACCGGCTGAAGATACGCTCCCCTGCCTTCTCCAACCTCTCGGCGCTGAGGGCGATGAGCATCGGCAGCTACGTCGCCGATACGATCATCACCCTGGGCTCCATCGACATCGTCCTGGGTGAGGTAGACCGATGATCGCTGGTAACCCGTGGGTAGACGGCCTCGTTCGCATGGGCATCATTGCGCTGGCGATGCCGCTCTCCGTCATCATCCTCACTTACCTGGAGCGTAAGATATCGGGAAGGCTGCAGCAGCGGCTGGGGCCGATGCGTGTGGGGCCGTACGGCGTGCTTCAGGGCCTGGCGGACACCGTTAAGCTGCTCACCAAGGAGGACCTGCGGCCGCAGACCGCCGACCGCTGGACGTTTGAGCTGGCGCCGTTTGTGGTGGTGGTGCCGGTGTTTCTGGCCTTCGTGACGCTGCCCTTCACCGCCGACCTGTTCGTGCGCAACCTGGGGCTGGGGCTGTTCTTCATCGTCGCGGTATCAGGGGTGTCGATAGTGGGGTTCGTGATGGCGGGCTGGGGCTCGGACAACAAGTATGCCCTTCTAGGTGGGGCGCGCGCGGCCGCCCAGCTCATCAGTTACGAGATCCCGCTAGTGCTGGCTGTGGTGGCCGTGGCGATGATCGCGTATACACCAGAAGCGGGCCGGGGATCCCTCAACCTGGTCGAGATCGTGGATGGGCAGGGGCGGGTGCCGTTCATCGTCTGGCAGCCGCTGGCGTTCTTCATCTTCCTGGTAGCCGGCCTGGCGGAGCTGTACCGGCAGCCGTTTGACATACCGGTGGCGGAGTCCGAGGTAGTGGGCGGGCCGTTCATCGAGTACTCTGGCATCCGCTGGTCGATGTTCCAGATGGCGGAGTTCGTGAGCATGGTGCTCATCTCGGTGTTGGCGTCGCTGCTCTTCCTGGGCGGCTGGAACTGGCCGTTGGGCAACGGCGCGGGGATCGCCCTGCAGCTACCGTTGATCTTCGTCAAGACATCATTCTTTATCCTGCTCTTCATATGGCTGCGGTTCTCCCTGCCGCGCCTGCGCATTGACCAACTGATGCAATTCTGCTGGCAGGTGCTGTTGCCCTTCGCTCTCCTGCAGATAATAATCAACGGCTGGGTGCTCGTTTACGGCTGGCCGGACTGGACGCTGGGCGTCTCATCCGGAACGCTCACGCTGGTGGCGGGCTATCTCACCTATCGGGCGGCGCGGCAGGTGTCCAAAGAGCCGGTCTCGCCGCCGCTACAGAGGGTTGGGAGCGTGCTGTGAGAGCTAGGAGTGTGACGTAGATGCTGGGAGTGTTCAGGGCGATAAAGACGACTATCTCGACAGCGCTGCGTAAGCCCGTTACTGTCCAGTACCCCGCGGTTAAGAAGGAGCTTCCGCACCGCTCGCGCGGGCTGCCTGTCCTCCTCTGGGACTTCGACGTGGAGGAGCCGTTCTGCACCGGCTGCCAGGTCTGCGCCCGCTACTGCCCGGTGGACTGCATGACGGTGACGATGAAGGATAACCCGCTGTACGCGGAGGGGAAGAGCAAGCGCAAGAAGATCGTGGACAGGTTCTACATCGATTACGCGCGCTGCATGCGCTGCGACATCTGTGTTGAGGTCTGCAACTTTGACGCCATTGTGATGAACAACACCTGGGAAGGCGTGGAGCTTTCTCGCTACGACCGCCACGACCTGGTGCTGGACGTGGACCAACTGATGGATCAGTCCAAATCCGGAGAGCTGAAGGACCCGTTCCGTGAGCCGATGGGTGTAGCCCACTCCGGCTGGGCGCCCAAGGTACGTTCGGAGGAGGAGAAGGGGGCGGTGGCGGCTAAAGAGGAGAGCGGAGAGGAGTAGCCGCAGAGTTGTCGTTGAGACGGCGCTAGCCCCATGAGCTACGAAGAGGTCATATTCTATTTCGTGGCCGCAGTGACTGTCCTCGGCGCTCTGGGGGTGGTTCTCACCCGTAACGTCGTCCACTCCGCACTGTTCCTCATCCTCGCTCTGCTGGCGGTGGCGGGCGTTTTCATTCTGCTCTCCGCAGAGTTCCTGGCGATCGTCCAGATCCTGATATACGGCGGCGCGGTGACCATCCTTATCCTGTTCGTCATGATGCTGACGCGTGTGCGGGACATGCCGCAGGCGTTGGACGGGCCGCAACGGCCGTTCGCCGCCCTGGCAGCCGGCGCCTTCCTGGCGCTGTCCGTCCTGGCGGCGGTGTCCTCCGACTGGCCGGGCGAGACGGAGAAGATCACCGTAGTGCCGTTCCGCGAGCTGGGCGATGCGCTGTTCCGAAGCTGGGCGGCGCCGTTCGAGGTGGCGTCGCTGGTGCTGTTGGTGGCGCTCATCGGCGCGATCATCCTGGCCCGCAGCGAGGAGGGCGAATGATCCCGATCGAGAACTTCCTGGTGCTCAGCAGCATCCTGTTCTCGCTGGGGATTTACGGTGTGCTGGCGCGACGCAACGCTGTACTCATCCTCATGTCGGTGGAGCTAATGCTGCAGGCGGTGAGCATCAACTTCATCGCCTTTGCGGTGTACCTGTACCCGGAGCAGTTCACCGGCCTCATCTTCGCCATCTTCGTGATAACCATCGCCGCCGCTGAGGTCGGGCTCGCCCTGGGCATCATCCTGCGTATCTTCCGCAACAAGGGCACGTCCAACGTGGACGAAGTGGACATGCTCAAGTGGTAGGCATGGGGGAAGCCTGGCTCATACCGGCGATACCGGCGGCCGCGTTCGTCATCCTCCTCCTGGTCGGAAAGTACCTTCCCCGCCGTGGCGACTGGCTGGCGATAGGCGCCATGACGGCGGCCTTCGTCCTCTTCTTCGCGGTGCTCATCGACCTCCTGGGGGAGGTGGAGAAACCGAATTTCGTGGGCATCACGTCCAGCATCGAGTGGGTGCGTTTCGACCTACCCTCGGGACTGGAGTTCGAGCTGCGGCTGGGCTTCTTCGTGGATCAGTTGGCTGTGGTGATGCTGGCGGTGGTGACGTTCGTCACCCTCATGGTGCTGGTGTACTCCACCGGCTACATGAAGGACGACCCGCGCTACGGCTGGTACTTCGCCGCGATATCGATGTTCGCGGCGGCGATGCTCACCCTGGTGCTGGCGGACAACTTCCTGCTGCTGTACGCGGCCTGGGAGGGCGTGGGCTTCGGCTCTTATCTGCTCATCGGCTTCTGGCATGAGAAGCGCTCCGCCGCGGAGGCGGCGAAGAAGGCGTTCATCACTACCCGCATCGGCGATGTGGGGCTGCTCATCGGCATCATCCTGCTCTGGCGCGAGGCCGGCACCTTCGACATGTCGGAGATATTCGAGTTCGCCGAGGCCGGTGGCTACAGCACCACGTACCTGACGACGGCGGTGCTGTTCCTGTTCGCCGGCGCGGTGGGGAAGTCGGCCCAGTTCCCCTTGCACGTGTGGCTGCCGGATGCCATGGAGGGCCCAACGCCGGTCTCCGCGCTCATCCACGCCGCCACCATGGTGGTGGCCGGGGTGTACCTGGTGGCGCGCCTGATGCCGCTGTTCGTGGTCGCCGACCCGATAGCGCTGAACGTGGTCACCGCCGTCGGCCTGACGACGGTGATGATGTCCGCCACGATGGGCCTGGTAGCCACGGACATCAAGCGGGTGATCGCCTACTCCACCATCAACAGCCTGGGGTTGATGATGGTGGCGCTGGGCTCGCTCTCCGTATCTGCGGCGATGCTCTACCTGTTCGCTCACGGTTTCTTCAAGGCGCTCCTCTTCCTGTCCGCCGGGTCCGTGATCCACGCTACTGATCGGCAGGAGTTGAGCGAGCTGGGCGGCCTGGCGCGGCGAATGCCGGTGACGGCGGCGGTGTTCGCTGTGGGGGCGCTATCTATGGCGGGGATCGTTCCGTTGGCCGGCTTCTGGGCTAAGGACGAGATCCTCAACGTCGCCGGCGATAGCCAGAACTTCGTCGTGTACGGGTTCCTG
>CBDURB010000021.1:0-12092 GCA_965369585.1 uncultured bacterium | reverse complement strand
TATCACAAGCGCGAAGCCGGTGTCAAGCAAGGCGAGCAGACTCGGCCAACCTACGTCCTTGCGTTTGACGGGCCATCTGATCAATACTTCCTGATGGGCATGGCCAGCACCTCTTAACACACCCAGGGAGGATGAATGTATAACTACGCGCATAGAGGCCTCAAGCTCCTTTTGTTGTCGGCCTTGCTGATCCTCAGCATCGCTCTGCTGGCAGCCGCATGCAGCGACGGAGGTGATGGCGACGGCGAGTCCCCGGCCGCGGATGACACGCCGGCTGACGATGCCGGCGACGCGGGGCCGGTCTCATTCGATATAAGCATGGGTGACACCATCGAGCCTGAGGTCACCAACTTCTTCGAGCTGGCCCAGTTCACAGTCAGCCCCGGCCAAGAGGTCACCTTCAACATCGCAAACGATGGCGTTGCCATCCACAATATGCGCATCGACGGCGGCGACGGAGAGTACGACACCGGCGATGACACCGTCTCCGACCCAGAGCTGTTCCAGGCGGGAGACGCCGGGGCCCTGGCCTGGACCGCCCCCGACGAGCCAGGCGAGATCATCTTCCGCTGCGACTTCCACCCCCTCGACATGATCGGCACCATCAGCGTGGGATAGAGCGCTCGTGACCCAACAAGCTGACGACGTAGAGGAACCTAAAGCGGACCCTGTCGCCCGCTTCGCTGCCGGCCTGAGGGCCGGCCTGCCCCAATTCCTGCTTCTCGGTCGCGTGCGCCCGCCCGGCCAGCCCCGGCCCTACGAGCCGCGCATCGCCACCTTGTCCCAATCGCGTGCCGCCGCCCACGACAGAGCCGCAAAAGACATCAACGAGGCCCGCTTCGGCTTCCCCACTGACCGCTACCGGGATTACAAGACCTACTCCAACATCCCTCAGCGCTCAATGGGCATCGCCATGCCTGATAACGCCGTCGCCTATCCGGACATCGTCGTCGTCCAGAACCCCGAGAACTACGCCAAGATCATCGGCGAGGTGGAGACCGCCGAGACGGTCAGCGAGGAGGTGGCGCTACGACGCTGGCTCCCCTTCTCCGAGCTGGCGCCTCTCTACCTCTACGTCCCTGTTGGTGAGGGCGACCTCGCGTGGAAGCTCTGTCGAGACCTCAAGGTACCCATCGTTGGCATCCGCACCTGGCGATACACCGTCGGCGTGGATCAGATTGAGATCAACGACTACTTCACGGTGCCTTCGGGGCCCGAGGATATGCTGCCGAAGATCCTGCGACCGGGCTAGTAGCCGACCGTCGAGGTGCTTCAGGACCCGGTATAGACCGAGGAATCGGCGTTGAACGCCGCCCAGGCAAACCAGAGCTCGTTGGTGTTGACCACAGGCGTCAGCTCCTCCCCGGCCAGAGGTCCCTCCATAGCGTTGCCGAACAGGTCCCAAACGGTCTCCGTCTCGCGATCCATGAACCGGTCCTCGCCCAGAGCATCGAAAGTCAGCACCCGGTCGCCCACTGTCCTCTGGAACGCCAGCCCTACGCCCACCCCGCGCCCCGTCGCCACGTCCCCGGTGTCCAGCACGGAGGCCGTATCGTCGGCCCCAAAGACCACCAGGATCGGCGTGCCCGCGAACTCATCGTTCACCGCCCGCTCCTCGGATATCACGCTGAACGGGTAGGCCTTGTTCGTACCGCTGATCCTCACCGCCACCACGCGTTCCATCGCCGGGTAGCGGTCGTCGGGGGTACCGCGAAACAGGAACGGCTGCGTGGACGAGTCGTAGCCCGCATAGGGCTGATTATCGTACAGCTCCGGCGGGAAGATGCCCTGGTCGCGGGACAGCACCTTCCCGTCAGGGAATTGGGCTCGGAAATCTTCCCAGGCCATGATAGGCGAAGGTATGAACTCCAGCTCCGTGCCCGCCAGCTCGCCCACTATCGCCTCACCGGTGATCTGCTGCCACAGAGACTCCGTCTGGCGATCCCACATCACCAGGTCGCTGTTGCGCAGCAGACCGGACACCCCGAACCGGAGGACCTGCCCATCCAGCTCGCGGTCAAACGTGACCGCGCTGTTGCACAAAGGGCAGTAGGACACCACAACTGAGCGGTCCCCCACCACATCGTTCACAACTTCATGCGAGGTCAGGATGCGGAGAGGATAGGCCCGCACTTCGCCCTCCAGCTCCAACGCGACGACCGGCTCCCTGTCCACTAGCCACTGGGCGGCCTCCTCCACCGTATCAAACTGCGGATCATCGATGGGCTGGATCACATCCCGCGGGTCCGGCCGCTGGATCCCCGCGATCAACTCGGACAGGGAGATGGTCCGCTTGGTCCAGTCCGTGTTCCAGCTCTCCGTATACAAAGGTATCCTGTCGTCCAGGCCCAGGTCATCGAAAGTCAGACCATCCTCGGGCGTGTCTTCGCCATCGCTATCGCCGTCTCCGCCACCACCGCCCACACAAGCAACGGCGATCAGGGCTGCTACAGCGGAGGCGAATAGTAGCCGTGTCTTCAGGCCCACACTCATCGCTGCCATCCCGTCACCTTAATAAGACGGCCGCGGGTGGAAGCCTTCAGCCACATCGCCCGTCCTAGATTCGTGCCTCCAGCCCGCGACCTCGAAGGGGGATCACATCTCAGTGTTCCCGAAAATAGATACGCGATAGGCATGCGGTTTAGATTCCCCACACGATTAACGCAATCGTTACAAGCCTTCGCGTCGTATTCTTTACATGAGGCTGACCACCTGCCTATAATAGCTTGGGCATAGCCAACAGCTATAATGGCAAAAGGAATCACGTATAGCAGCCCGCCCAGGCCGGCCAACGGCCCAGCGGGCTTTTCTATTTTCAGCCGCCTGCAAGGAGTTGCCCCGTGACCGAAAGCACCACTGCCCAGCCCATCGCCCGCGGCCTCAAGAACATCGTCGTAGACAAGACCGCCCTCTGTCTGATCGACGGCGAGGCCGGCAGGCTCGTTTATCGCGGCTACGACATCCACGATCTGGCCGAACAGTCCACCTTTGAGGAGGTCACCTACCTCCTGTGGTACGGGCACCTGCCTACCACCTCCCAGTTAGAGCAGTTCATGGCCGCGCTAAGAGACGCCCGTACCATTCCGGACACCATCATCCAGGTCATCCGCCAGGTCAGCGCCGCCCACCCTATGGACGTCCTGCGCACCTCCGTTAGCGCCCTCGCCGCCTTCGACCCCGACGTCGATGATATGTCGACTGAGGCGAACCTGCGCAAGGCTGTGCGCCTCACCTCCCAGGTGCCGGCCATCGTCGCCGCCCACCACCGCATCCGCAGCGGCGACGAGCCCGTAACGCCTGACCCTAACCTCTCGCTGGCCGCCAACTTCCTGTACATGCTGCACGGCCAGAGACCGGATCCCCAAGCGGCACGCGCCATAGACGTTGACCTCATCCTTCACGTTGAGCACGGCTCCAACGCCTCCTCCTTCGCCGCCCGCGTCACCGCCTCCACCCTGGCCGACATGCACGCTGCCATCGTCTCCGCCATCGGCACCCTCAAGGGCCCCCGCCACGGCGGCGCCGCCGAGGCTGTCATGCATCTGGCCCAGGAGATCGGTGAGCCTGAGAACGCCAAGGCGTTCATCGCCCGCAAGCGCGAGCATGGCGAGAAGATCAACGGCTTCGGCCACCGCGTCTACCGCGTAGAGGACCCCCGTGCCCGCCATATGCGCGACCGCGCGCGCGAGCTAGGCGAAAAGCTGGGACAGCCTAAGTGGTTCCGCATCCTCACCGCCATCCACGAGGCGATGGCGCCCCTGGCTGAGCGCGGCGTCAACGTCAACGTGGACTTCTACGCCGGCGCCGTCTACTACCTGCTAGGAATCCCGGAGGACGTCTTCGTGCCCATGTTCGCCATCGGCCGCATACCGGGCTGGGCCGCTCAGATCCTGGAGCAATGGGAGGACAATACGCTCATCCGGCCGCTCCTTGAGTACGAAGGGCCGGACAACCTTGAGTACGTGCCGATAGAGCGGCGGATCTAGCCTCTAGCCCTCGATCTTCTCGATCCGCAGCCGCAGCACGCCGGCAGGAATGTTCACCTTCACTTCCTCGCCCTCTCTCCGCTTCAGCAGCGCCTTACCGATGGGGGATACGTTGGAGATCTTACCCTCGGCGGCATTCCCTTCGTTCAACCCCACAACCGTGTAGCGCAGCGAAGCGCCGGAGCCCAGGTTCGTCACCTCTACTGTGCTCCCCACTCGCACCCGTGAGCCGGGGCCGTCCACCTTCTTCACTATCACGGCATGCTTCAGCGTCCCGTCTATCTCCCGGATGCGCGCCTCCAGATGCGCCTGCTTATCCTTGGCCGCATCCAAAGGGGCGTTCTCGCGGAAGTCCTTGTCCAGCATCGCCAGCCGGATATCCTCCCGCACCTGAGGCCGTTGCGACTTCAGCGCCTCCAACTCACGCTTCAGCGCCTCGTGCCCCTCAGCCGTGACCTCAACAACCCGCTGCTTCACGGAGCGGGTGACAGCGCCCTTAGCGCCCTTTTTCAGCCGCAAGTGAGGCGCCAGATTGGTCGGCGTCATCCCCTCCTTCTTGAGGTAGGAGAGGAATCCTCGCACCTGGTCTGCGCGCCGCTTCGCCTCCGCTGTGGCCGCGCCCAGCTCCTCGCCGTACAGCGAGATGTCGTGGCCCCGCAGCTCGTCGGTGAGGCGGCTCGCGCCGTACCAGCGTACGAACCGGTTCACCTCCGCCTGAGCCGGGGCGCTAGCGCTTTTCGCCAGCGACGAAACGTACCGCGTCGCTGCTTCCAGAAGCGAAACCGTAGACATGATGGGGTTTTGATTCTAATGGCCGCCCGCCAGCACTGTCAAATGAGCTCTGATAGAGGGCGTCTACTCGGCCGGCGTCGGCGAAGGCGCAGCCGTGCCCTCAGCAGATGGAGTAGGCGTGGGTGATGGCGTGGGTGATGGCGTCGGCGATGGCGTCGGCTTGGCACCAAGCTTCTCCAGCACCCCCTCCGCCGCCGTCAGGCTCGCCTCTACGGCCCGCGCCTGCTCTCCCGAGGACTGCCCTTGCAGCTTCTGAAGCAGCTCGTACTGCCTGTTGGCTACTGAAACCGCCGCCACACGCTCCATGAGCGCTATATCTTCGGGGCTGTCCAGGTCCGCCGCTAGATCGTTGTCGGCCTCCTCCAGCGCCTCCAGAAACGCCACCCCCACCGACTCTCCATCCCGAACCGAATCCTCCAGGGCCGCCACCCGCTCCTGCACTACCTCCAGAGAAGTCTGCACCGGAATCGCGCGAGCAGCGTTCCTCTCTATAGCGAAGTAAGGGCTGACGCTGACGCTTTCCCGGCTGAGCCTCTCGCCATCCTCCGCCATCAGGGTCACGCTCATCAGCGCCAGCACACCGATGACGACCGTCGCAGCGAGGCCAGCCGAGGCCCAGCGCCACCAGGGCGCTCTCTCCGCCTGAAACGACAGAATCCGTTGCAGGCGACGCCTCATGCGGGCTGCTTCCAAGAAGCGCTGAAGGCCGCGCTCCCTAACATGCGGAGGCGGAACTTCGTTCAGGCCGGCCGCTATCTCCTCAGCGGCCCTGAGCAGAGGCTCTAGGCGGCCCCTCCAGGCAGGGTATAGGGAGAGGCTCTCCTCAATGCTCCTTCGGCCCTCCAGCAACGCCGAAAGGCACTCCTCGAAGATATCCTCAAACTCGCTTCTCCCCATGAACTTTTGGCCTCTGTGTGAGCATCTCCCTTAGCTTTGCTATCGCCTTGTGCTGTATTACCTTTACGTTCCCCTCGCCCTTACCCATCGCCCGCGCCGTCTCCGCCACCGTCAGCCCGGCGGCGAATCGGTAGCCGATCACCCGACGCTGCGCCTCAGGAAGCGTGTCCGCCGCCTTCATGACCTCGTTCAAGGCCAGCCGATTCGCTACCATCTCCTCCGGCCCCTGCGAGTCCACCGGCAGCGCCTCTGACAGCGGGGACGAGCGTCCTCGCGCCCCCTCCTTCCGGCGCTGGCTGATCACCGCGTTGTGCGCGATGCGGAACAGCCAGGCGGAAAACGGCGCCTCCCGCCACTGGAACCGCCCGATGGCGTCCAGCACCCGCAGGAACACCTCCTCCGTGAGATCCTCCGCGTCGTATGGATTGCCCACGCGGGCAAGGATGTAACGGTACACTCGGGGGAAATAGAGATTGTACAACTCAGAGAGCGCGGCCTCGTCGCCGGCAATAGCGGCGTCGACTATTGCGCGCTCGCCGTGAACATCCAGACTAGGGCTCACGGGACATCCCTCCCACTCAGCCCCCTGCTAACGGTTGTCCAGGTGGTTGCCCCAGTATGATACCCTATTTCCCCGTCAAATGGTAGAACGCCACCTTATATGGAAAAGTTACTATTGTGGAATGCCGCCGCCGCCCCTCAGCCGTATAGCCATATAGTCGTATAATAAGAGGAGCGGTCATCCGCCCCAATGGCTGGCCGCTATATTGATTCGATGCGCGAACGGCTCAGCAGTATCAACCGAAACCTGGCTATCACCGGCCTGGTCCTCTTCGCCTCGACCTTGCTCCTGGTCGCCGGGCTGGTCAGCATATTCGTCGCCCTGAGCGACGATAGCGTCGATCTGCCCAGCGAGGGCAGCCTGGAACAGATCCTCCAGGAACATGAAGCGGCCCCCGCCGGTGATTCGGAGGCGCTGAGCGAACCGGACGCTCCGGCGCCCACCCGCATCGGCATCCCCAGCATCGGAGTGGACGCCTCCGTCCTCACCATGGGACTGGACGCCGACAACTATCCGGAGGTCCCCAACGCCGGCGATGAGGTGGCGTGGTACACCTTCAGCGCCCCTCCCGGCCGCGGCAGCAACGCCGTGTTCTCCGGCCACGTAGATTGGTACTACTGGGACATGCCCGTTGAGGGCGTCTTCTACCACCTTCGCGAGCTCCAGATCGGCGACCAGATAACGCTAGATCTAGAGGATGGTAGCCAGCTCCGATACAGTGTGACCGGCAACGTGGCGACCGCTTACGATGACCCCAACGTTATCGATGTTATGAACCCCACGTCCAAGGACGTGCTCACACTTATCACCTGCGGCGGCACCTGGCAGAAAGACTACAGCAACCCCATCGGCGGAAACTACAGCCACCGCGTCATCGTGCGGGCGGAGAGGGTGCTGGATCTAGCCTCCGGTCAGGCCGCCGGCGGAAGCTAGGACTTAAACGCCGCCAGCCACGGCCCGCCCATCCTGACGTCGGTCAGCCTGACCTCGAAATCCCCATCATCATCATCCTCAGCCGCATCAGTCTCCAGAGCCAGCAACCCGTTGCTGACCACAAGGTATCGCTCTGCAAAGTAGGAGACGGTCCGCAGAACGGAGTCCTGCACTCCAGTCACGTTCAGCCTCTGCAAATATGTGCTGAGCTCTGACTCGATGACTTCCTGGCTGGGCGGCGGGACAGGCGTAGGCGTGGGGGTAGGCACAGGCGTCGGAACCGGTGTGGGCACAGGCGTAGGCACAGGCGTGGGTACAGGCGTAGGTACAGGCGTGGCCGGAGGCGCTGGGTCAGCAGGGGGCAGCCCTGAGCCCTGCCCGCCGAAGTCCGTCGTCCAGTACCAGCCATAAGTGGAGCCGTTAGTGTAGGCCCGCGCGATGCCGATCACCGTGAAGTTCTCGTTCAGCATGTTAGCGTCATGCCCGGGCGAGCCCTTGAACAGGTCGAACGCGGCCTGCGCCGTCTCCGTGCCCGCCGCCAGGTTCTCGCCCTTCCAGGTGTTGTAGTTGTAGCCGAAATCGGCCATGCGCTGGAACGGGTCCCGGCCCAGGAAGTCGGTGTGGCTGAAGTAGTTGTTCGCCCCCATGTCGATGCTCATCCAGTCGCCGGCGTTGTTGAGCTGAGTGTCGAGGGAGAGGGTGCCTAAGCCGTTCTGCGCCCGGTAGCTATTGATAAGACCCAGGAAGGCCTGCTCTTCCCCATCTATGGCGGGGTCCGCCTCGGCGCCGCGCGGCATCCCCGCCACGGCGAAAGCCGCTACGACCGCTACGGCGAAGGCCGACAACGCTATGAGGAGAGGGCGTCTTGACGCCTTTTCGAATAGTCCTGTGAGACTTTCCACGTGCTATAATCCAGATGCGCTTATGGGCCAAAAGCCCAGGCGTGTTCTTTGGCGGGGAGTTCGGTTTCCAGGCCAGCGCTCCTCGCCTTCCTGTTTGCATAAAGTTAGACGAGCCCGAGTTGACAGCCGTTACAGCATGAGAATCCTCGCTGATGGTGCTAAACGGTTAAAATTTGGGTTACGGCCAGAGCAGCTGGAAAAGTTTCGTACCTATTTGGACGAACTGAAAGCGGCCCGGCCCCGTCTGCGCCTCACCGCCCTCACCGACCCTGAGGCGGTGCAGCGCCGCCACTTTCTGGAGCCCTTGGCGCTGCTCGCCGCCCTTGAAGAGATAGATGCGCTGGGAAAAACCGCCATCGATATCGGCAGCGGCGCCGGCTTCCCGGGCCTGCCCATCAAGATCGTGCGTCCGGCCTTGAGGCTCACCCTGCTGGAGGCGAACGCCAAGCGCGCCGCCTTCCTCGAACGCCTGGTGCAGAGGCTCAGCCTGGAGCGGGTTACCGTGGTCAACGATCGCGCCGAAGAGGTGGCGCACAACCCCGAACACCGCGAAGCGTACGAACTGGTGCTGGCCCGCGCCGTCGCCCCCCTGCCCACCCTGGTAGAGCTGACCTTGCCCTTCCTCCGGCTCGGCGGCGTGCTCGCCGCCCCCAAGGGGAGTGGCGCCCCCCGCGAGGTGAGAGAGGCCGCCGCCGCCCTACGGGCCTGCGGCGGCCACGTCGAATCGATTCACCCCCTCCATATCCCCGGTGCTGAGACGTCACCTACTCTGGTGATTGTCCGCAAGGCCTCAGATACACCTCAGCGTTTCCCGCGTCGCACCGGTATACCTGCTAAGCGTCCCTTGCGTTAATAGGAGAAGGAGTCAAGCTAGGTAGCTGCAACCAGCGACTACGAAAATAGCTTATGAAGAAATGGTGCAGACCCTCCATAACGGGCGCCAAATGCGGATGCGACCCTGAGCCTGCCGGCCGGCAGGCAGGTCCGCCGAGGGGAGCGACAGATGAGCTACCAGACTAGCAACCTCCACAGCGTCAGCGGCTGGCTGGGTAGGCTGATCCGCCTTGACGTGACCATCTTCGACGAGATCCGTTCCGAACCCTCCGCCACTCCGAGCGCGATCATAATCGTCTTCGGCGCCAGCGTCATGGCAGGGATAGGCTCCTGGCTCTGGGCCGTCCAATGGCGTGGCGTAGAGGCCACCGATGTCTTCATCAAGTCCCTCGTCGTTGGCAGCGTCCTCCAGACCCTGGCCTGGTTCATCTGGGTGTACCTGGTGTACCAAGTGCTGGCGCGGGCCTACGGCGCACGCGTCGACTTCTCCGAGCTGATCCGCACAATGGGTTACGCCTTCGCACCGGTAGGGATCAGCATCCTCATCGCCGTCGTCGGTTTCACTATCCCATTTGGTGTCTTCTCCATGACCTGTGCCGTGCTGCTTACTTACTTCGCTACTGAATCTGCGTCCAGCGCGGAGCCGCGCCAGATCCTGGTAGCAAACTTCGCGGGATTTGCCGTTTTCGCCGTAGTGATGGGTGTTCTCGCCAACATCGGCGAGGTGAGCTCCACAGGCGGAGCGCAAATAGGTGGCCTGGCCCCCGGGCTATTCTTCTTTGACCTAAGCTTTTGAGTTCTCTCTGGCCGGTTTCGGCGTAAATCCTCTCTCCCAGATATAAAAATAGCCATAAAATAGCCGTCGCGACCCATTTACATCCCGCCACTGCGTGTACTAAGATTCTAATTGGAGGGGCTGGTAAGGCCAGCCCCAGCAGTAAGGAGGGAGCGATGACGACAGTAACCAAGCCCGAGGGTGCGGGCATCGTGGCGGTCAGGCGCGGGCCGAAGCGAAAGGATGCCCCACACATCGATGAGGCGAAGCTGCAGAGGCTGCGCGATCAGTTCTACCTTGATGAGTTCGACCGCCACCTCGACGCCGAGAACAAGGCGGCGATGACGATCAGGAGTTACCTCAGCTCCGTGGAGAAGTTCGTCGTGTTCCTGGCGGAAATGGGAATGCCCTCCGACCCCGCGAACGTCACCCGCGAGCACATCGAGGCCTTCATCGTGAGCCTCCGCAAGGGCGGTTACGCCACGGCCAGCCAGTCGATAATGTACCGCTCGCTGCAGGTCTACTTTAAGTGGGTCATCGACATCGGCGAGATCACGGCCTCCCCCATGGCGAAGATGAAGCCGCCTAAAATCGCCGAGCCGGAGACCCCCGTGCTCAACCACGATGAGGTGCGGGCGCTCCTCCGAGCCTGCGAGGGTAACAGTTTCAACGACCGGCGCGACATGGCGCTCGTGCGGCTGATGATCGACACGGGCCTCCGCCGCGCTGAGGTGGCAGGGCTGCGCTGGCATCCCAAGGATGAGGAGAACAGCGACGTCGACCTGCGCCAGCGGCTGCTGCACGTCGTGGGCAAGGGCCGTCGCCCCAGGACAGTGGCCTACGGGCCTAAGACGGGCCGCGACCTCGACCGTTACCTCCGAGTGCGGAAGCTGCACACACACTCGGATGAGCCCTGGCTCTGGCTCGGCGAGCGAGGCCAGCTCAAGGGCACGGGCGTTTATCAGGTCATCGCAGCCAGGGCGAAGGCGGCGGGGCTGAAGGTTCACCCGCACATGTTCAGGCACCTGTTTGCCCATGAGTGGCTCGCCGATGGCGGCAACGAGAACGACCTGATGAGGCTCACGGGCTGGAAGTCACACGTCATGGTGGCCCGTTACGCGGCCTCGACAGCAACCGATCGGGCCATCGAGAGTCACCGCCGCCTGAGCCTGGGCGACAAGTTCTGAGCCGGTCGCCACTGCGCAAAGGGGTTGCCAAATGCGACCCCTTTTCTTTTAGTAGTTTACACGCCGCTCCGTCTGGCGTATATTGATTGGCAGATAAACGAACTACTCGGCGAAGAGCACGGTTGCGGTGGAGGTGGCGACCTTAGCGGATAGCCGCGAGGTCGGGCTCGCGAGGATGTGCGATGTTGGCACCCTCAACAGAGCCATGATAGGGCGGGATTCGCCAGTGCCAAAAAGGTGCTGGCGATTTTTTTATCCTCAGCACTGGGAAGATGGTGCTGGATGGATCGCGCAGCCCAAATTCGCTCCGGCAGGCTAGGTGGCCACGCCACTGCCGCCGCCCACAACCCACTCGAATACACAGCCGCCGCCCGTGCGGCATCGCCAGGCAGTCAGACCTATTGGGAACGCAAGGTCGACCCCGACGGCGAGCTGAAACCCGCAGAGCGCCAGCGGCGAGCCCGCAGTGCGCTCCGTCTCCACATGGGCAAACTCGCCCTGCGCTCCGGCAAGGCGAAGACGGCGCGGGCGCGGTCCGCGAAGCTGGCTCAGGCGGCACGGGCGAATGGGAGGGCCACCACCACCAACTAAACAGAACGGCCCCTGGCATGTACCAGAGGCCGGTCAGTTCCAGCTGCGTGCAGCAGATGGAGGACGGAAGACATTAATTACTATACCTCACATGCCGGATCGGGCCAGATAGTACCTGATCCCGCGCTCGCGCTCCCCTCATTCTGCTCCGCCTACCTCCACTGCGCTCACGCGTTCGGGCTCTGGGTGTGGCTGCAAAATGAAGGACGGTATCGGCTCACCCTGGACGATGCTGTCGACCGCATGGCGTTGCTGACCGGCGTCGGAGTGGCGTATGCCCGCGAGCTGGTGAGGCAGGGGCTAGGAGAACTTTGGGATCGGCACGGAGGCGGTGGGATCCAACTTCGCCGCCCTGGGAAGCTGCAGCGCCAGGCGTACATGCGCACTGGGGTTGGCAAGCACTCCGTGATCTCCATGCCAGTCTGGATGCTGGGCGCAGGCTTGGAGTGGCTCCATGCTTACCTCGCACTGCCGGTGATGTCCTCGAAGCCGGACAAACCAACCGCCCTCGCCTATACCGCCAAAATCCTAGGCGTGTCGCTTTGCTCGGTCAGCCGCTGGCGCACAATCCTGCGCGGGCTCGCCGTCCTATCGACGGTGCCGGTATACCATCGCCTGGGCGCGTCGAAGGGG
>CBDURB010000020.1:0-12440 GCA_965369585.1 uncultured bacterium | reverse complement strand
ACGAACTGCTCGATCGCCCAGGCGACGCCGTCGGCGTCGTTGGTGGGGGCGATGTGGAGGGCGGCGCGCTTCACCTCGTCGGGTGAGTTGTTCACGGCGATGCCCAGGCCGGCGAGGCGCAGCATCTCGAGGTCTGACTCGGAGTCGCCCATCGCCATCACGTCGTTCAGGGGTACGTCCAGCTCCCGGCAGACCATCTCCAGGGCGCTGGCCTTGCCGGCGTCGGGGTGGGTGAGGATGACGTAGTGGGGGAGACCCACGGGCCGGTTGAGGGAGAAGCTGGCGCGGCCGTCGAAGGCCGGCAGGAAGCGCTGCGATATCTCGTTCACCGCCTCCTCGCCGAAGACGAGGACGGCGGTGGGCTGACCGCGAGCGACCTCTTCGGCCTGACGCTCGGAGACGCGGAGACCGGCGGGCAGGCGTTCCGGTATGATGCCCGGCCGCATGCGCATGTAGGTGGCGTCCTCGATAGTGGTGAACGTCTCCCAGCCGCGCTCGTCGGCGAGGGCGGTAACGTCACGGGCGATCTCCTGGTCTAAGCGGAGGTGGAGGAGCTCGCTGCTGTCCTGGGGCCGTTTGATGATGGCGCCGTTGTTGCAGATGAGAGGCGTGTCGATGCCGAGGCGTTCGGCGTTGCGCTTGGCGAGGAGGTACCAGCGAGAGGTGGCGAGAACGACGTTCACGCCTGCGTCAAGGGCATGTTTCACCGCTTCGGCGTTGCGCTCGCTCACCTTGAGGGAGCTGTTGAGGAGGGTGCCGTCCAGGTCCAGGGCGATGAGTTTGATGCCGCTCACTGCTTCTTCGCGTCCTCCACGCTCACGCCTTTGCGGCTGGGGCTGCCGCCGCCCGTGTCGCCGCTGTCGCCGCCGAACATGCTGGCGAAGGGGCGGAGGAAGTTGGTGAACTCCAGGGGGAAGACGTACTTGGTCGATGGGCTTTCGCCGATAGCCTTCAGGGTCTCGAAGTACTGGAGGCTCATCGTCTTGGCGTCGACGCCCTTGGCGACCTGGTATATCTTGCCCAGGGCGTTGCTGAACCCTTCGGCCTCCAGTATCTGGGCCTGACGGTCAGCTTCGGCGCGGAGGATGGTGGCCTGGCGGTCGCCCTCGGCGCGGAGGATGGCGGCCTGCTTCTCCCCCTCGGCCACGGTGACGTTCGCCTCCTTCTGGCCGTCGGCCTCCAGGACGATGGCGCGGCGGTTACGCTCGGCGGACATCTGGCGGCTCATCGCCTCCTGGATATCGCGGGGCGGCTGGATCTCGCGGATCTCCACGGCGGTGACCTTGACGCCCCAGCGGTCGGTCACCTCGTCCAGCTTGGCCTGCATGATCTGGTTGATCTGGTCGCGCTTGGCGAGGACATCGTCCAGGGAGATGTCGCCGACGACGGCGCGGAGGGTGGTGATGGCCATGCCGCGGGCGGCGCCGATGACGCTTTCCACCTTGAGGACGCTGTCCCGGGGGTTGACGATCTTCATGTAGACGAGCATGTCCACAGAGACAGGGGCGTTGTCCTTGGTGATGCAGGTCTGAGGCTCCACGTCCAGGAATATCTCTCGCAGGTCGACCACTATGACCTGGTCAATGATGGGCCAGAGGGGGAAGATGAGGCCGGGGCCTTTCTCTCCCATAACTCTGCCGAAGCGGAAATGGACGAGACGCCGGAACTCGGGGACGACGGTGAAGAAGAAGGGCATTGGGAACCTCCTCTTGGATTGGGCGGGCTAGGTGCTGGCTTATTATAGCTCTAATACGCGGATGGCGTTTTCGTGCAGGACGGCGCGTTTCTCGGCGTCCGTTAGGGGGAGGCGCTGGATGCGGGCGGAGTCGAGGAGGGGGTCGTACCAGGGGTAGTCAGAGCCGAACATGATGCGGGCGCAGCCGATCTGGCGGAAAGCTGCGACTGCGTCACTGTCGCTTATGGCCGGCGGCTTGTCCGTGCCGTTGATGATGAAGCAGCAGTCGAAGAAGACGTTGGCGTGGGCTTGGGCGAGGCCGGCGCAGGCGGCGAATTTCCCCAAAGCGAGGTGGGCCATGACGACGGTCAACCGGGGGAACTGGGCGAGGACATCGGCGTAACCCTCGGGGTGGCCGTACCTGCCGGTGTCCGGGGCGTAGTCGAGGGCACCGGAGTGAAAGATGATGGGTAGGCCGAGCTCCTGCGCCCGCTCGTAGGCCGGCCACAGGCGCCGGTCGGCGGGGAAGAAGCGCTGGTTGGGCGGGTGCAGCTTGATTCCGTGGGCGCCCTCGTCGCATCGCCGATCGATTTCGGCGACGAGCTGTTCGGCGCTCATGGAGGGGTCGAGGCCGATGAAGGGGATGAGTTGTGGGTGCTCGCGGGCCACGCCGCAGGTCCACTCGTTACGGCGCTGGAGACGGCCGATCATCTGGCGGTGGAGGTCGGTCTCGGCTTCGGCACGCTGGGAGGGGCTGAGGTCCGCCGGCAGTTTGGCGACGGCGGCGTCGAACATGTCCAGGACGGGGGTCATGTTCACCATCACCGCCTTCTCGATGCCTCCGCGGCTCATCAGCGCCAGCAGCTCGTCCGGTGTGCCGCCGTAGTCGGTGCGGCCGGTGCCGGTCATCGCCTGGCGGCCTATTTCGCGGCTGCGGTAGGTGTGGACGTGGGCGTCGATGATGGGGTAGTCAGGCATGCTACTCTTCGGGGAACCCCAGATGGCGCTCGCGCAGGCTGACGAGGCCGTTGCGGGCGAGGACGATGTGGTCCAAGACGTCGATGTTGAGGAGGGAGCCGGCCTCCGCCACCTGGCGGGTCATCGCCACGTCGTCGGCGCTGGGTGTGGGGTCGCCGGAGGGGTGGTTGTGGACGACGATGATGGAGGGGCAGCCTTCGCGCACGGCGTCGCGGAACAGGTCGGAGATGCGCACGTGGGTGGCGTTGACGGTGCCCTTGTAGACCTCCGGCGCGGCCAGCACCTGGTTTCTGGTGTTGAGCAGGACGACGCGCAGGTGCTCCTGCTCCAGCAGCGCCATATCGGCGAGGAGGAGGTTGGCGATGTCCTCCGGGGAGCGGATGCAGGGGCGCTCGTCTGGGTGGGTAGCGAGGAGGCGGCGACCGAGCTCCAGGGCGGCGAGCACCTGGGCCGCCTTGGCCTCGCCGATGGCGTGCTCGGCGCAGAGCTCGCCGACGGAGGCGCGGGCCAGTCCCGTCAGGCCGTTGAAGCGGGAGAGCAGCCGCGTGGCCTGGGCGACGACGTTCTCGCCGGCGGCGCCGGTGCGGAGGACGATGGCGAGCAGTTCAGCGTTGGAGAGGGTGGCGGCGCCCATCCGGCGCAGCCGCTCCCGTGGCCGCTCGCTGGAGGGCATGTCGCGGATCATGGGGCGGTACTCGACGGCTGGGGCGGTCCCGCCTCGGTTTGGCGGGCCGCTGGAGTCGGGGAAGCTACGGCGGGCAGGCATGGGGGCGGTCCTTTCCCTGCGGCGGTTGGCTTATTCCGGGATGACGAGCACGTCTCCCGGGTGGAGGAAGTCGTCCAGGGTGAGGCCGTTGACGGCGGCCAGCGACTCGGCGTCCACGCCGAAAAAGTCGGCGAGGTCGTACCAGGTGTCACCCTCCACCACGGTGTACTCGAGTGGGCCTTCCGGCTCGGGAGTCGGTGTAGGCGCAGGCGTGGGCTCGGGAGTGGGTTGGGGAGTGGGAGTGGGCGTAGGCTCGGCGGTGGCGTCGGCCACGGGGGTTTCGGCGGTGGGGGTAAGAGGGGGCTCCGGCGTGATGGGCTCAGGTGAGGCGCTAGGGGATGGTTCCGGGACGATGACTCCTGAGGACTCACCGGGCAGGCCGGGAGGGCGGATCAGGAGCCACAACGCGAGCACGCTGCCGAGGAGCAGGGCGAGGAGAGAGGCGCGGAAGAAGGTGCCTGAAGGGGCAGCGTTAAGGGGATTCAGGCAGTCCGCACAGAGGTCTTCGCCGTGGTCGCTGCAGTAAGGGTTGCCGCAGCGAGAACAGCGCTGGGTTGCTTCCTGGTCGCAGAGGTAGCAGTCCATGACCTGTAAGGGGTGGCGGGCAACAGGGCGATGACCTCCCCTGCCGCATTTTACAGGCTATTGCAGTTCTACGGTAGCGCCCGCATCCTTAAGTTTCTTCTGCACCTCTTCGGCGTCGGCTTTGGAGATCCCCTCTTTTACGTTAGTGGGAGCGGACTCCACCAGGTCCTTGGCCTCCTTCAGGCCCAGGGTGGTGACCTCGCGGACGGCCTTGATCACGTTGATCTTGTTGGCGCCGATGTCCTTGAGGTGCACGGTGAACTCCGTCTTTTCCTCCTCCTCGGCGGCGGCCTCGGCGGGGGCGCCGGCGGCCACGGGCGCGGCGACGGCGACGGGCGCGGCGGCGGTGATGCCGAACTCGTCCTGGATGCGCTCGTTGAGGTCGCGTAGTTCCAGGATGGTCATCTCTTTGATGATGTCCAACACTTGGTCTACGCGTTTCCCGTCTGCGGATGCTTTAGCCATTGTTCTATCCTCCTTTTAAGACTGTCCTTCGGCTGTTTCTAACTGTTTGGCGCGGGCCTCAATGAGGCCGGGCAGTTCGCTTAGGGCCGACTGGAGAAGCGACGACAGCTCCTGAAGCGGCGATATCAGCAGGCCGGCGAACGTGGCGAGCGGCGATTGGAGCTGTCCAGCAAGCTGGGCAAGCATGACCGGTCTGGGCGGCAGGCGCACCAGCGCCTTTAGGTCGTCCGCGGATACCACCTGGCCGTCCATAAAGGCGCCCCTGATGGCGAAGGTGGGCGGCGCCGACTGCGCGTACTCTATGACCGCCTTGGCGGCCTCGGTCGGGTCGTCATAGCTGAGGACGAGGGCGGTGGGCCCCTCGATGATCTGCATCAGGTCCGGTATTCCGGCCTGGTCGGCGGCCAGGCGGAGGAGGCTGTTCTTGATCACGCGGACCTCCACGCTGGAGGTGCGCAGACGTCGCCGCATCTGATCCATCTCCTGGACGCGCAGACCACGGAAGTCGGCGCCCACGGTGATGCTGGCCCGCCCTATGATCTGCTTCAGCTCTTCGACCAGGTCCATCTTTCGCTGGGTTGGCATGTGGCCGCTCCTGGCTTGGAGGCCGGAAGCCTGCCTGCCGGCAGGGCTTCCTCTACAACAAAAAATCCCTTGCCCGGAGGCAAGGGACGAACAGTTCGCTCTGGGCTCAGGCTTAGCCTGGGACCCCGATCTTCGCTTCGTCCGGTTTTGCCTCGGCGGGCCGGTGGTTTAAGGCCCGACTTGTCGGGCCACCCGCTGTCTCGGGCTACTGAAAGCTGATTATACGTCAGTGCCGGCGCCAAGCGCCAGGGTAGGCGCGATGTCCAGTTTGATGCTGGGCCCCATCGTTGAGGTGAGGATGACGGACTTAACGAACTGGCCTTTGGCCCCGCCCGGCCTCTCCCGCATGATGGCGTCGACAAGGGCGCCGAGGTTTTCCAGGAGCGCTTCCTCGGTGAAGCTGACCTTGCCGATGGGCACGTGTACCAGGGCAGTGCGGTCGGTTCGGAACTCCACGCGGCCCTGCTTCGCCTCCTGTATGGCCTTGGGGAGGTCATCCGCGTCGACGACGGTGTTGGTGCGAGGGTTGGGCATGAGGCCACGGGGGCCAAGCACGCGGCCCAGGCGGCCGACCTTGCCCATCATCTCGCGGTTAGCGAGGGCGATGTCGAACTCCAGCCAGCCGCCTTCGACCTTCTTGACCAGATCGTCGGCGCCGACTACGTCGGCTCCGGCCTGCTCGGCAATGCGGGCGGCCTCACCTTCAGCGAAGACGATGACGCGCTGGCTTTTGCCCAGACCGTTGGGAAGGAGGATGGTGCCGCGGAGCTGCTGGTCCGCGTGGCGGGTGTCCAGGCCGGTGCGGATGTGTAGCTCCACCGTCTCGTCAAACTTGGCGAAGGCGTTCTCTTTGAGGAGCTTCACCGCTTCCTGCGGTTCATAGGCGCGGTCGCGGTCAAGCTGCTCCAGGACGGCGCGGTAGTTCTTTCCGCGTTTGGCCATCCTAGCCACCAACCTCCACGCCCATGCTGCGGGCGGTGCCCTCAACCATGCGTATGGCGGCGTCGATGTCGTTGGCGTTGAGGTCCTTCATCTTGGCCTCGGCGATCTGGCGCAACTGGTTGCGGCTGATAGTGCCGACCTTTTCCCGAACCTGGGTGGGGCTACCCTTCTCCAGCCCCAGGGCCTTCTTGATCAGGTCGGACGCGGGCGGCGTCTTGAGGGCGAAGGTGAAGGAGCGGTCCTCATAGACGAGGATTTCGACGGGGATGATGCTGCCGGCTTGGGAGGAGGTGCGCTCGTTGTACTCCTTGCAGAAGGCCATGATATTGGCGCCGTGCTGGCCGAGCGCGGGCCCCACAGGCGGCGCCGGTGTGGCCTTGCCCGCTTCCAGTTGAAGCTTGATAACGGCGCGGATCTTTTTTGCCATGTCGCTAGAGCCTCTCCACCTGGAGGAAGTCCAGCTCCACGGGCGTCTCGCGGCCAAAGAAGGAGACCAGCACCCGCACCTTACCCTTCTCCGGGTTGATCTCGTCCACCGTGCCGATGAAGTCGACGAAGGGGCCGTCTGTGACGCGGACGCTCTGCCCCGTCTGGAAGCCGACTTTGATGCGGGGCTCCTCGGCGCGCATCTGGCGGAGGATGGATTTCACTTCCGTCTCGTCCAGCGGGGTGGGCGAGGTGCCGGAGCCGACGAAACCGGTCACTCCGGGCGTGTTTCGGACGACGGTCCAGGCCTTGCTGGAACGGGCTTTGTCCTGCTCCCCTGCGGCCGGGTCGTCCTGGCGCATCTGGATCATCTGTACGAGGACGTAGCCGGGGAATATCTTACGCGGCACTGTACGGCGGGCCCCGTCACGGATCTCTATCTCGTTTACAGAGGGAACGACGACATGGTAGATGAGGTCCTCTGCGTCCATGGACTTGATGCGCTGCTCCAGGTTGGTGCAGGCCTTGTCCTCATAGCCGGAGTAGGTGTGGATGACGTACCAAGCACGTCCCGGCCGGAACATTTCCTCATCTGTGATGACGGGACGCTGTTCGGATTCCTCCGCTGCTTCCGTCTGGAGTTTAGAGGTGTCCTCTGGGGGGCTCTTTTCCAGCGCGGTCTCCGTGCTCTTCTTTCTTCTAGCCACTTTCACCAACCTATTTCAGAAGCGTGTTATCGATGAGCCAGCCGAAGCCGATGTCGATGCCGCCGAGGGCGGCGCCTACAATGGCGGCGACGATTAAGACGACGTTGGTGAGGTAGGTGGTGTCCTGGCGGCTGGGCCATACTACCTTACGCAGTTCGCTAATAATGTCCATGACGAAGCGTGGGCGCCAGGAGGCGACAGCGCTGAGGCCGGACCGGCCCTCGCCACGGGGAGCGGCGCGGGCGGTGCCGGTACGGGGTATCGGCCGGGCTCCGGCCCTGCCCCGGCTGCCCTTAGCCTTGCTAGGCGGGTGGCGTCTCAGGGCGCGGCTCATCGCGCCTCCTTGTGCTGGCGGTGGCCGCGGCAACGGGGACAGAACTTTCGCAGCTCAATGCGGTCGGGGTCGTTGCGGCGGTTCTTTGTCGTCGCGTAGTTACGGTTCCTGCACTCCGCGCAGGCCAGCTCCACCACTACTCGGTCTTCCTTCCGGGCCACGGGTCAGTTCGCTTTACTCTTCCGTCTTTGTGATAACGCCGGCGCCCACCGTGCGGCCGCCCTCGCGAATGGCGAAGCGAACACCGTCCTCCAGGGCCACCGGTTGGATGAGCTGGACGGATATCTTGACGTTGTCTCCGGGCATTACCATCTCCACGCCTTCAGGGAGGGTGACGTCGCCGGTGACGTCTGTGGTGCGAATGTAGAATTGGGGGCGGTAGCCGTTGAAGAAGGGGGTGTGGCGGCCGCCTTCGTCCTTGGCCAGCACGTAGATCTCGCCGCCGAACTTGGTGACGGGCTTGATGGAGCCGGGCTTGGCCAGCACCTGCCCGCGCTCTACATCCTCACGCTCCATACCACGCAGGAGACAGCCCACGTTATCACCGGGCTCTCCAGAGTCGAGAGTCTTGCGGAACATCTCCACCCCGGTGCAGACGGTCTTGCGAGTGTCGGTGAAGCCGATGATCTCGACCTCTTCGCCGGGCTTGACCACGCCGCGCTCGATGCGGCCGGTGACGACCGTGCCGCGACCCTTGATGCCGAAAACGTCCTCGATGGGCATGAGGAAGGGCTTGTCCTTGGCGCGGGCGGGCTCGGGGATGTAGTCGTCTATCGCCTTCACCAGTTCGTGGATGGACTTGTACTCCTCCGCGTCGGGATCCTCGCTCTCGCTCTCCAGGGCTTTGAGGGCGCTGCCGCGGATGATGGGGATGTCGTCGCCGGGGAAGTCGTACTTGTTAAGGAGCTCGCGGATCTCGAGTTCGATGAGTTCGATGAGTTCAGGGTCTTCCATCATGTCGACCTTGTTCAGGTATACGACCATGGCGGGGACCTCCACCTGTTTGGCCAGGAGTACGTGCTCGCGGGTCTGGGGCATTGGTCCGTCGTTGGCGGCGACGACGAGGATGGCGCCGTCCATCTGGGCCGCGCCGGTGATCATGTTTTTGATGTAGTCGGCATGGCCCGGACAGTCGATGTGGGCGTAGTGGCGTTTTTCGGTCTCATACTCGACGTGGGCGATGGCGATGGTGATGCCGCGCTGGCGCTCTTCGGGTGCCTTATCGATGCTGAAGAAGTCGCGGTACTCGGCCATCTTCCTGAGGGATAAGACTTTGGTCATGGCGGCGGTCAGCGTCGTCTTGCCGTGGTCGATGTGGCCGATGGTGCCCACGTTAAGGTGCGGCTTGGTGCGCACGAACTTTTCTTTGGCCATGCTGGGAGTTCCTCCTATGTTATGGCTCTTGGGTTTGGGGCCAAGGCGTTTCTGACCCACCCTGATATTACTCTGGCTTTGTTCTATTTTCCACTGGTGGAGCCCACGACCGGACTCGAACCGGTGACCTCGTTCTTACCAAGAACGCGCTCTTCCAGCTGAGCTACGTGGGCCAGTCTGCAACGGTGGCGGGAGTCTTGCCGTGCCCCCGTCCTGTTACCTCCTTAGACTTGCCGTTTGTCTCTGGTGGCGGGGGCAGGATTCGAACCTGCGTAGCCCGTCAGGGCACCGAGTTTACAGCCCGGCGGTTTTAACCACTCACCCACCCCGCCGCTAGTTCCGCTTCGATGCAGGAGGTTGGGAATCGGCTTCAGTGTCCACAGGGGACCACTCCGGGCTCCTATGGTTACTACCTACCTGTTGCTCCTGGAGCCGAAGGAGGGAATCGAACCCCCAACCTAGCGATTACAAATCGCTTGCGCTACCATTGCGCCACTTCGGCCTGCCCCTTTCGGGTGCCTAAAATTCAAGGCTCGCCCACAAGGAGCGACCCACCCGTAGTATAGGGGCCGCTTTCCGCAAAAGTCAAGGAAACGGCGCCAATCTGAACGCCGTTTAGCTCTTCAGCCGCCAACGGGTTCCCTGGGCGGAATCCTCCAGGATCACGCCTATCTGGGCGAGGCGTGCCCGCAGCTTGTCCGAAAGCTCGTACTGCTTGGCGTCGCGCAGGTCGTCGCGCAGCTCCATTAGCAGTTCGATGAACGGCTCGGCGGACGCGTCGCCATCGGCCTGGGGCCCGGCCAGAGTGAGGCCGAGCACGCCGGCCAGCTCCCGCAGGGCGGCCTGCGCCTCCTCGGTCTTACGGCCGTCGTCGCGGGCGCGGTTGATCTCGCGTGCCAGGTCGAAGAGTGCTCCCAGGGCGCCGGCGGTGTTCAAGTCGTCGTCCATGGCGTCCAGGAAGCGTTGCTTGAGGGGGGCCGGGTCGGCGGCGGGGTCCGCGTCTCCGCCGGGTGTCGCGACGGCCGTGCGCAGGCGCTCCGCCGCGCGCTTGGCGGCCTCCAGGCTCTCCTCCGCGAAGGTGATAGGGCTGCGGTAGTGAGAGTTGAGGATGAAGATGCGAAGGCCGTCGCCGCCGTAGCGGTGAACGACTTCGTGGATGGGCACCAGGTTTCCCAGGTGGCGGGTCATCTTCTCTTCGCTCTCGGCGAGGCGCATGAGGCCGTTGTGCAGCCAGAAGCGGACGAACGGCTTGTGGTCATCGGTGTAGCTCTCGCTCTGGGCGATCTCGTTTTCGTGATGGGGGAAGATGAGGTCCTGGCCGCCGCCGTGGATGTCCAGGGGGTGGCCGAGGTACTTGAGGGACATAGCGGAGCACTCGATGTGCCAGCCGGGGCGGCCCTTGCCCCAGGGGCTGTCCCAGGCGGGCTCGCCGGACTTGGATGCCTTCCAGAGTACGAAGTCGCCTGGGTGCTCCTTGTTTTCGTCGGGCTGGATGCGGGCGCCTGCCAGCATCGAATCGAGGTCGCGGGAGGAGAGCTTGCCGTAGTCCGACCTGCTCTTCACGCGGAAGTAGACATCGCCGCCCGCCTCGTAGGCGTGGCCGTTATCGATGAGCCGCTGGACCATCTCGATTATGGCGGGGACTTCGTGGGTGGCGCGGGGGTAGATGTGCGCCTTGAGGATGTTCAGCGGGGCAAAATCTTCGAAGAACTGCTCGATGTGTCGTTCGGCCAGCTCATCGATCGAGGAGCCTTCAGCACGGGCGCGGTTGATGATGTTGTCCTCGATATCGGTGAAGTTCTGGACGTGCTTCACTTTATAGCCGCAGTACTCTAGGTAGCGGCGGAGGACATCGAAGACGATGTAGCTCATGGCGTGGCCGATGTGGCAGGGGGCGTAGACGTTGGGGCCGCAGACGTACATCTTCACCTCGTCGCCTGAGGGAGAGAACTCCTCCACGCGGCGGCTCAGGGTGTTGTACAGTTTCACGGCTCGCTATTCGTCCTTCACCGGCGCAGAGGCGGCCTGCTCGCGGCTCTCCATCTCGACGATGCGCTGCTCGAGCTCCGCGACCCGATTCTCCAGCCTCTGGATCACGTCCCACTCAGGGTCAGGCAGCTTGAGGATGGTCTCGTTGCCGGGGTCGGCGTAGGCGACGATGTGGCCGGGGACGCCGACGACGGTGGCGTTGGGGGGTACGTTGGTCACGACGACGGAACCGGCGCCGATCTTGGCGTCATCGCCGATGTTGACGGCGCCGATGATCTTGGCGCCGGCGCCGACGACGACGCCGTTGCCCAGTGTGGGATGGCGCTTGGCCCGCTTGGTGCTGGTGCCGCCTAAGGTGACGCCCTGATAGAGGTGGCAGTTGTCGCCGATGACCGTGGTCTCCCCGATGACGACGCCCATACCGTGATCGATGAAGAACCCCTCGCCGATCTGGGCGCAGGGGTGGATCTCGATGCCGGTCAGGGCGCGGCCCAGGTGTGAGATGAGGCGTGCCGGCAGGCGCAGCCCGTGCATGTGGAAGGTGTGGGCGAGACGGTGTAGCTGTCTGGCGTGAAAGCCGGGATAGGCGAAGATGATCTCCAGAGTGGAGGTGGCGGCAGGATCACGCTCCTTGGTCGCCTGTATGTCACTTCTAATGCTTTGTAAGAGCCCCATTGGCCGTCCGTCCTTTTCTGGAGTGTACGCAGGTGTCCGCTGCTGCCGGCCTCGACTGTGATGTCGAGGCCTCATTACAGGCGCAGCGCAGGGCGGCGCTGGGACGGAGGCCCGGCCCCTCGCTGAGGGATGGTGGTTGCTGACGTTGCCGTTCTGTCATCGCTCCGTTTCTCCCAGGAGCGCTACGGCGATGGCGGCGATGCCTTCGCCGCGGCCTATGGCGCCGATCCCCTCGTTCGTGGTGGCCTTGACGTTGACCCGGCCCGCGTCCAGCCCCAGCGCTTCGCCGATCGCCTGTCGCATCTGCGACAGGTGCGGGCCAAGCTTGGGCCGCTCCGCGATGACCGTGGCGTCCACGCTCTCCGGACGGTGGCCGGCCTCCTCCACCGCGGCTCTAACCTCGGCCAGGAGCCGGCGGCTGTCGGCGCCCGCCCAGGCGGGGTCGTCCGGCGGATAGCGCTGGCCGATGTCACCCAGACCGGCGGCGCCGAGAAGGGCGTCGATCACGGCGTGGAGGAGGACATCGGCGTCACTGTGGCCGCCGAGACCCGTCTCCCCGGGCAGCGTCACGCCTCCCAGGACGAGGGGTCGCCCCTCCTGAAAGCGGTGTATATCATAGCCGATGCCGATGCGCATGTCGATCTGCTATAGGTTAGGGGTGATGGCTCATGGGCTTGCTGCCCCTTCCAGCAGCGCTTCCGCCGTGTGGAGGTCTTCCAGGTTGGTCACTTTAATGTTCAAGGGCGAGCCCGGGTATAGCTTGACCGCAAGCCCCAGCGCTTCCAGCATGGCGGCGTCGTCCGTCACATCGGCGGTGATCTCCCTGTGGGCGCGGAGCAGGAGATCGTAGCGAAAGACCTGCGGGGTCTGGGCGGCCCAGAGGTGGCTGCGGTCCAGCGTGCGTTCCACGGTCCCGTCCGGGCCGGCCGACTTTACGGT
>CBDURB010000019.1:0-12517 GCA_965369585.1 uncultured bacterium | reverse complement strand
GCAGGCACAGGGAACCCACCGCCGAACGAAGGTCGCGGTCGCGGCTGGGCGGCCCTGATGCGCATCGCAGTCATGATGAGCACAGAATACGGATTCGCAAGCCGAGAGTCAAGCCTGCCGCCGGGGCCCCTTCGTACCCAGGTAAACCGGAGCCGCAGGGCAGCGGTCGTTCAGGGGACACTCGGCGCAAAGGGGACGCTGCGCCCTGCAGAGCCCTCGCCCGTGATTGATCAGCGAGATGTGAAACGGATACACCTCCTCCGGCGAGAGCATCGCCTCCAGCAAGTCGTGCGCCTCCGCCGCGCCGGTCTTGGCCGGCACCAACCCCAGCCGCTGCGATACACGTTGCACGTGAGTGTCTACCGGCAGCGCCGGCCGCCCCAGGGCGAACATCAACACGCAGGCGGCAGTCTTTGGCCCCACCCCCGGCAGCGACCTCAGCCACGCCTTCGCCTCCGCCAGCGACATCCCTCCCAGGAACGACAGATCGAACGACGCCCTCCGGCCCCACACCTCCTCCAGTATCCCCTTGATGCGCGGCGCCTTCGTCGGGGCCAGCCCGCCCACCCGAATCTCAGCCTGGATCTCCTCCGGCGCGGCCGCCATCATCTCCTTCCAGGTGGGGAAGCGCGAGTGCAGGCGCATGAACGCCCGCCCTGAGTTCGTATCGGACGTGTTCTGGGAGAGGATGGTGAGCACCAGCTCCGTCATCGCGTCCTCGTGCGGCTGCCACACCGGCCGCCCATACAGAGCCGACAGCCCGTCCACGATCTCCGCGGGCGACAGCGGCAGCGCCTTCGTTTTCGTCTTCGCCACGGTTACGGATTGGCGGCGAAGTAGTCCCAGACCGCCTGTGACACCGCCACGATGGGCTGAGGCTCCCAGGCGCCGTCAGACAGCACCGCGATGATGTAGGGGCCGGCAGGGCCCCAGACCAGCGCCACGTCGTGGGTAGCGTTCGTGAAGTTGCCGGTCTTATGCGCTACCGCGACATTCGGAGGCACGCCGGAAGGGATGCCGCCGCGAATCGTCTCCTGCAGCAGCATCGCCAGCATCTCTTGCCTGGACTCCTCCGTCACCTCCGCGCCCGCTGCCACCGCCGCCATGAGCAGGGCCATATCACGCGCGGTCGTCGGCAGCTCTTCGGTCAATACCGACATATCGTTGATCCCCAGCGACCTCAGTGTCTGTTCCACCCGCACGGGGTTCACCACGTCCTGAATCATCACCGCCGTGGGCGTATCGCTGACGATAATCATCGCCTTCAGGGCGTCAGCCACCGTGAGCATGTCGCCCTCCTCCAGCTCAAGGTACTTCAGTGTGCCGAAGTCGTACTCCACGTACTCCTCTTCCAGCGTCAGCAGCTCAGCGAAGTCGACTTCCCCAGCGTCGCGCTGGCGATAGGCCTCAAGCAGGAGAGCCAGCTTGAACAGGCTCGCCGCGTAGTACACCCGACCCTGGTTGATGGAGACGGAGCGCCCGTCCTCCAGATTCCACACCACGACAGAGTACTCGCCGTCGTAGCCGGAGAGAGCAGTGCCAATCAGGGTCGCCAGCGCCGGGTCTTCCCGAGATGGCGCGAAAGTCGCCGGCAGCGGCGGGACCGGCAGGTCGGCGACCAGGTACTCCAGCGACCTCACCTCCGGCAGGTGGACGGTGGGCACCGGCTCCGGCGTGGTAACCGCGGCTGCAGCCGTCGGGTTAGGCGTCGCCGTCAGTACGGACGTCGGCTCCAAACGGGGGGTGATACTCGGCGTAGGCTCGGCGGTGCCACTCCCGTCACACCCTGCAGCCAGCAGGAGACAGGCTAGCGGCACCGCCAGGAGACCCACCGGCAGAAGTCTCATGTCCTCCATTCTCTCGCGGAACGGCGCAGAGTCCTACGCCATCCCCCGTTGTCGCCGCCATCGCCGTGCCCCTATACTACTACACAGGCTGCATAGCCCGCCTGGAAGGAGGATTAATGGCCTCGAAGCCGGTGCGCCTCACCGAGCTGGCCTCCTGTGCCGGTTGAGCCGGCAAGGCGGGGGCGGAAGCCCTAGCGCAGGTTCTGCGTTACCTCAGCGATAGACAAGTCGACCAGCACCCCGACCTCCTGGTCGGTCTGGCCGCGCCCGACGACGCCACCGTTTACAAGCTAAACGATGAGCAGGCGGTGGTGCTAACGGTGGACTTTTTTGCGCCTCTCGTGGACGATCCCTACCACTACGGGGCGATCGCCGCCGCCAACGCCTTGAGCGACGTCTACGCCATGGGCGCCGAGGTCACGCTCGCCCTCAACATCGCCGCCTTCCCCGAGGAGATGGCCAGTGAGACCATCGGCCAAATCATCCGCGGCGGCGCCGACAAGGTGGCCGAGGCCGGTGGTGTCATCGCCGGCGGCCACACCATCATCGACGCCGAGCCCAAATACGGCCTCTGCGTCCTCGGCCTCGTCCACCCCGGGCGCATCTTCACCAAGAGCGGCGCCCGGCCCGGCGACCTCCTCTACCTCAGCAAGCCCTTGGGCACAGGCATCGTCACCACCGCCGCCCAGTCAGACAGGGCGAAGCCGCAGCATCTCCAGACCGCCATCGACTCTATGACCCGCCTCAACCGTCATACCTCCCACATAGCGCAAGCAGTGAAGGCCCTCGCCCTCACTGATGTCACCGGCTACGGCATCCTCGGTCACAGCTACGAGATGGCCGCCGCCGGCAAGGTAGCGCTGCGCCTGAGCGCCGGTCGCGTCCCACTCCTGCCGGGGGCCCTGGAATACGCCTCGAAGGGGATCGTCACCGGCGGCGCCGACCGCAACCGCAGCCACCTCCAGGACAAGGTCAGCTTCGCTGAAGAGGTGACCGAGGACATGCGGCACATCCTGTTCGACCCTCAGACCTCAGGCGGCCTCCTGATGGCCATCGCCCCCGAAAAGGCCGGCGAGGTGGAGGCCCGCTTCGCCGCCGACGAACTTTCCGTCAGGCGGATCGGCGAGGTGGTCAAGGGTGAGGGCGTCCAGGTGATGCCGTAGAACTCGCCAGACGGTGGCCGACGCCGAGTAGTTCTACGGGGCGTCTTGACATCTTATGGGAATTGATATATAGATAACGTCACATCGAAGACGTCAAACAAAGGAGGGCCACCATGAAACGTCTCTTGTTGTTTCTGATTGTTCCCGCCCTGATCGCCGCCTTCACGCTGACCAGCGACACGACCCACTCCAGGGCGCCGCAATCCCAACCCGAATATCTGGCGCTGGGAGACTCGCTGGGGGTGGGGGTTGGCGCTTCCGACCCTGCGACTAACGGGTACGTACCCGTATTCCGCGACTTCTTGGAGTCCGAAGATGGGTTGGACACCGACCTGTTCCTCAACAACCTGAGCATCGGTGGCGCCACCAGCACCTCACTGATCAGTCAGCAGCTGTCCGCAGCGGTGGCGGAGCTGGAAGACCGTAACGGCGATAAGAAGAGCAAGAACGATGTCGAGGTTGTGACGGTAGCTATCGGCGGTAACGACGTGTTCGCGCTCCTCTTCGTCTGCGCCGGGGGCTTTACGACGCCATGCATTACCGCCGTCACTAGCACCTTCGCGACCTTCTCCACCAACTTCGACCTTATCTTGGACGAGTTGCGCACGGCGGCGGGCCCAGATACCACCATAATCGTCATGACCTACTACAACTCGCTCGTGAACCCTGGTTGCCCCTTCAACGCGCTAGCGCCGCTGGGCGATATCGTGCTTGAAGGAGGAGGGCCGCTCCCCGCCGGCCTTAACGACCTGATTCGAGGAATCGCGGTTGCTCACGACGCCGAAGTCGCCGACCTGGTCCCTGGCGGCGTCTTCCCGGCCCTTTTGGGACCCTCTCATGTGCAGCCGGACTGCCTCCACGCCAATGACGACGGCTACGAGATCATCGCCGACGAGTTCAAGGACGCCTTCAAAGACCAGTAGTTCGAGCGACGGATTCGGATAGAGCTTAGCGGCCGGAAGGCTTCGGCGAGAGGAGAGCGCCCTCTACCTGCGGGATGTCCTCCTCCCGCGCCCGACGCAGCCCGGCGCTCACGTCATCGCCCGTAGAAGCCGTACGCGCTCCTCGATGGGTGGGTGGGTGGCGAACATGCCGTTGAGGAGGCTCTTGTGCTCGCGCAGGGGGTTGTTGATGTAAAGGTGAGCGGTCGCCTTGTTCGCCACCTCCAGCGGGTCGGGGTCGGCGGCTATCTTCTCCAGGGCGCGGGCCAGGGCGTCCGGGTTGCGGCACAGCAACGCCCCCGAAGCGTCGGCCAGGAACTCACGCTGACGGGAGACGGCGAAGCGGATGAGCTGGGCGGCGATAGGGGTGAGAATGACGGCCAACAGGGCGATAGCGTAGATGATCGCCACCGCGGCGCCGCCGCCGCGGCCGCGGTTGCTAGACCGGCGGCCTGCGCCGTAGAAGGTGAGCCTCAGGGCAAAATCGGCCATCAGCGCCGACAACCCCACCAGCACCACCACGATGGTCATCACCCTGATGTCGTAGTTCCCGACGTGGGAGAGCTCGTGGGCGATGACCGCCTCCAGCTCCAGCTTGTCCAGCTTCTTCAGGAGGCCACGGGTGACGGCGATGGCGGCGTGGTCAGGATCGCGGCCGGTGGCGAACGCGTTCGGTGAGCCGTCCTCGATAACGTAGACCTTGGGCATAGGCAGGCCGGCGCCGATGCACAGGTTCTCCACAGTGCGGAGCAGCTCCGGCTCGTCGTCCTTGCTCACCTCCCGCGCCTGGGAGATCGCCAGCGCCACCCGCGACGAGCTGTAGTAGCTCACCAGCGCGACGATCAGGAAGGGGATGATCAGCAGCGGCGCGAAGGGGTACGGCAACCCCACCAATATCCCCATGGCGATGGATGCGGTCGCCAGCAGCGCCACGAACACCAGGAGCAGCAGCACCGTGTTCCTGCGGTTGGCGTCTACCCGATCGTAGATGAGGACGGGCTCAGCCTGAGGATCGGCCATCGAGATGAACCTCAGTCATTCCAGTGACGCGCGATATGTAACCGAATGAATCGTCTGGGGTCAGGACACGCAGAAAGTCGCCTTCCGTCTCTAACACCGTGATCAGCGCCCCCTCATCAAGCTGCGCAATCGCCGGAGAGGTTGCGTCCGGCTTCTCGTACAGTGCGGTGCCCGCTTCCGACAAGCGAAAGCCCGCCGGAGCTCGCCTGGGTCCGTCGGACTGGGCATCTTTAGCGGCCGCTGATTCGTCTGTGTCCGGCTGCCCCGCCGCTACCTGATCGGTCTCCACAGTCGTAGCGCCCGTCCCCACAGAGCGATACCTAGCCCCGGCCTCCTCAGCGTCCCGCAGCACTGACGGCGCTATCCCACTCCCCATTCCCGCCAGCAAGGCGACACGCTCCTCAATGGGCGGATAAGATGAGAATATCCTGTCCCACCAGGGAGCATCCTCTGGGAGCGCGTTTACTATGTAGAGGTGGGCGGTGGCTCCTCCAACGTTGATCGGCGAGCCGCCCGCTGCGTCCATCTTCGTGAGCGCGGTCGCCAGCCCCTCAGCGTGGCGGGTGAGCAGGACAGCGTCTGCATCAGCCAGGAACTCCCGCTGCCGCGAAATGGCGCGGCGGAGAAGCAGCCCCAGAAGCGGCGCCCCTAGCAGGACGTAGGCGAGCAGGGCGAGAGCCAAGAGGATCAGCAGTGCAATACCGGGCTCTTCGCTGAGGAGAACGATAGAGAAGGCCACCCCGGTCAGCAGGGGCAGACCAAGATAGAACAGCACGCCGACTCCCACTATCCAGTGGAGGCGGAACAGGAAACGGAAGACCCCCACCACAACGACGAAGGGAAGCCGCAAAGTGCCCACCCCCGCGGCCACTATCGCGCTCAGGCGCGTATCGTAGTTCCCTATCTGCGAGAGCTCGTAAGCGATCACCCCCTCCAGTTCGCGCCGGTCAAGCAGCTCCAGCAGGCCGCGGGTGACCACGAGTGACGCGTGCTCGGGGCTGAAGCCGGTGGCGAAGGCGTTGGCCGCCACCGATTCCCGGACGTACACCCTCGGCTGCGGCAGTCCGGCCCCGATACAGAGGTTCTCAACCGTCCGCCAGAGGTCGGGCTCTTCGTCGCGCTCCACTTCGCGCCCTCCAGCGAAGCGGAGCACGGCAGCGGAGGCGTAGCGGTACTGCAGGTACGCCGCCACCACGACGATGGCTACGGCGATGATCGCTCCCGCTATGAAGGCCGTCACCCAGTCATCACCCGATGCCGAAAAGACAAATATGGTGACGACGAACGCCAGATACTGGGAGACGTAGGCCGCAGCCGGGAGCGAGATGAGGGCAAACAGACCGAGCAGCAGCACCGTGTTCCTGCGGTTGGCGTCTACCCTATCGTAGATGAGGACGGGCTGCTGAGTATCAGCCACTTGGCGATTCTCTACGCTTGGGGTGGCGAAGCGGGAGGTTCAGAGGCAGGCGGCGGTGCGGACGGCGGTGCGGACGGGGGTTGCGAGAAGCTGACCTCAGGCACCGCTCGCGCCTCCTCCTCCACCTCGAAGAACTCGAACCGTTCAAAGCCAAACATGCCGGCCATCATCACGTTAGGGAAGGTCTGGATGCGGGTGTTGTAGCTCATGACGTTCCGGTTGTAGAACTGACGGGCGAAGGCGATCTTCTCCTCGATGTCCGACAGCTCGCTTTGGAGGTCCAGGAAGTTCTGGTTGGCCTTGAGGTCCGGATATCTTTCCGACACCGCAAACAGGGATCGCAGCGTCTGGGTGAGGAAGTTGTTGGCCTGCGCCGCATCGGGCGCCGTTCCCGCCTGCTGCAACATCGCCCGCGCACGGGTGACGTTCTCAAACGTCTCCCGCTCGTGGCCGGCGTAGCCCTTCACCGTCTCTACCAGGTTCGGTATCAGGTTAGCCCGACGCTTCAACTGAACGTCGATGCCGGACCAGGCCTCGCGCGTCCGCACCCGCGCTCGCACCAGCCCGTTGTACATGCCCGCCAGCACCAAGCCGATGAGAACGACGATGCCGACGATCACTGCGACGATGATAATCGCGACCATTGGTGGCCTCCTTGCGTGAATCCTCCGCCTTCAACCACCCGACCGCAAGATTGTAGCACGCTTTCCAACATCCGCCTCGGCGATGCTATGATGACGCCGTCATGCCCCTGCGCGTCCGCGAGTTCATGCCCCTTGTCCTGGAGCGCGCTACTGAGCGGCTGCCCTCGGAGCTTCGCCGCTTCGACGCCCGCATCCGCTTCGTCTGGCTCCAGATCCACTACTGGACCCCCAAAATCCACTACGAGGTCTGGCTCACCCGCAAGACGGGGCGAATCGAGATCGGCCTTCACTTCGAGGGGGAGCGTGAGTTTTCCTACCGCTGGGCGGAGGTGATAGCGGCCCGCATGCCGGAGGTGCAGGCCCGCCTCGGCCCCGAGGTAGAGCTGGAGGAGTGGACGCAATCCTGGACGCGCATCCACCAGACGATCCCTTACGATCCCCTCAGCGAGCCCCTGGCGGAGGAGGTCGCGCGCCGGCTGGCGGAGACGATTACCGTCCTGCAGCCGATGGTGGAGGCGGAGCGAACCAACGTGCCCGCCGAGCTGGAGGCGCTTGCCCCCGCCAAGCGGTCCGGCGGCCGCCGCCGCTTCCAGCGCCGAGGCAGACCACGGAACTCGCCCCTCTAGCCTCCCGTCTTACCCTCCGCTTCCTCCCTCAACCTGGCGACCATCCCCATCGTGCCGGCGAACTCCCCCAGCTCGCTTACCGTCAGGCGAACGCCCTTCAGCGGCTGCGTCATCGCCAGCGACTCCATGGTCACGCGCGCCTGCTCCAGCAGCAGGTCGCCCGCCTTTGCTACACCACCACCGATGACGATGACCTCCGGGTCGAAAACGTTAACATAGCCGGCCAGCGCCACCCCGAAATAGTGACCCGCCTGACGAAAAACCTCCCGCGAGGCAGCGTCACCCATCGTCGCCGCCCGCTCCATCATCTCCGCCGTAACCGGCCCCTCTTCTTTGCGCAAGCGCGCCAAAATGGACGAATCGCCGCTCTCCGCCAACTCCTCACCCCTCTTGGCAATCGCCGTGCCCGAGGCGAGCGACTCCAGGCAGCCGCGGGCGCCGCAACCGCAGGCCGGCCCGTTCATATCGATAATAATGTGGCCCATCTCGCCGGCGGCGCCGCTCTTACCCCGATATAGCTCGCCGTCGATGATGATCCCACCGCCGACGCCGGTGCTCACCGTGATATACAGCATATGGCGGCTGCCTCGCCCGGCGCCGAAGCGGTGCTCACCCAGGGCCGCCGCCGAGGCGTCGTTCTCCAACAGCGTCGGCAGGCCGAACCGCTCCCCCAGCAGCCGCGCCAGCGGCACGTCCTGCCAGCCGGGGAGCTGCGGCGCGTTGGGAACGATCCCCCGCGCCACGTCCACCGCCCCCGGTGAGGCGATGCCGAGACCCGCCAAACGTTCTCGCTTCACGCCCGCCTTCCCCAGGGCGGCGTCCAGGCTCTCCTCAATCCGCTCCAGCACCGCCTCCAACCCTTCCTCCGCCTGCGAGAAGCCTATGTCATCGCCGAGGACGCGGCCGGAGCCGTCCACCACGATAGAACGCAGCTTGGTGCCGCCGAGGTCGATAGCGCCGTACAGTCGGGAAGAGTCCGCGGTCAACTTATGTCACCAGAAAATGGAACCATCAAAGCATGAGCGAAAGGTTATCGCTGACAGTCTTACGCGAAAACCGGTACGCTGCAAGAGCCCGCCGAGCGTTTCACTCCTGCGACCAGAGGACGTGATAGCCCTCTCCCGCCAGCGCTTGCTGCACTGACCGCCGCTCCAGCCGCTGCAGCTCCGCCAGCGCCTTGTCTATCATGCGCGCCACCTCTGGGCGCTCCGACGCCCCCAACTGATCACGGATCCGCCGCGCCAGCCCGCAAGACTCCAGGAACTCCATCGAATGCGGCCAGACAAAGAAGCTGAACCGCTCCGGCACCCCGAACGCCGGACGCTCACGGCCCAGCCAGTGGAACCGCTCCTCCACCGAGGTCACCGGCTCCACTACCTGGACAAGCGGCGCCAGGTCATCTGTCTCCCGGGTGTCGATGATCACTCGCTCGGGGAACATGCGGAAGCCGATGGTGAACACGTCGCACCCCTCAACCACCTTGCCCACCTCTTCCAGGTCGATCTGGACGCCGTTCTCAGTGAACATGCTGCTGTGGTTTGCCGGCTTGTCGGTTCGGCGGCCTAGTACATCTCCGCCGGCGAAGGTGGCATGGCTGCCGACTTCTTCTCCGGGATGTCGGCTATCAGACAGTTGGTGGTGAGCACCATGCCGGCGATGCTCACGGCGTTCTCCAGAGCGGCGCGGGTCACCTTTGCCGGGTCGACAATGCCGCGCTCCACCATGTTGCCGTACTCGTCCTTGGCGGCATCGTACCCCTGCCCCTTCTTCAGCCCTTTCACCTTCTGGGCGACAACCGAGCCGTCCTGGCCGGCGTTGGTAGCGATGCGCCGCAGCGGCTCCTCCAGGGCGCGGCGCAGGATGTTCACGCCGGTCGCCTCGTCTGATTCCAGCTTAACCTTCTCCAGACGCGGCAGCGCGTTGAGGTAGGGCACACCGCCGCCGGGCACCAGGCCCTCTTCCACTGCGGCGCGCGTGGCCTGCACCGCATCCTCTACCCTGTGCTTGCGCTCCTTGAGCTCCGTCTCAGTGGCGGCGCCCACCTGAATCACCGCCACGCTCCCGGACAGCTTGCCCAGCCGCTCCTGAAGCTTCTCGCGGTCCCAGTCAGAGCTGGCCTCATCCACCGCAACCTTGATCTGGCGGATGCGCGCCTGCATCTCCTTTGCGGAGCCGCCGCCCTCGATGATAGTAGTCTCCTCCTTGGTCACGACAACCTTGCGGGCACGGCCAAGGTCCTCCAGTTGGACAGCGTCCAGCTGGCGGCCTACCTCTTCGGTGATGATCTGGGCGCCGGTTGTTGTGGCGAGATCGCCCAGGTTGTCCTTGCGCCTGTCGCCGAAGCCGGGGGCCTTGATCGCGCACACGTTGAGGGCGCCCCGCAGCTTGTTCACCGCCAGCGTAGCCAGCGCCTCGCCGTCACAGTCCTCACTGATGATGAGCAGGTTCTTCGTCCCCGACTGGAGCACCTTCTCCAGCAGCGGCAGGATATCGTTTACGGCGGACATCTTCTTGTCCGTCACCAGGATGTGCGGGTTCTCGATCTCGCACTCCATACGCTCGGGGTTGGTGACGAAGTAAGGAGAGATGTAGCCGCGGTCGAAGTTCATCCCCTCGACGTACTCCACCTCCGTGGTGATCCCCTTCGACTCCTCGACGGTGATGACCCCATCCTTGCCGACCTTCTCCATCACCTCGCCGATGAGCTCACCGATCTCCTGGTCGTTATTGGCGGAGATGGCGGCGATCTGCGCCATCTGCTTGCGCGTGGTCACCGGCGTGGAGTTGGCCTTGATCGCTCCCAGAATGGCCTCCGCGCCCTTCTCGATGCCGCGCTTGAGCGCCATCGGGTTGGCGCCGGCGGCCACGTTCTTCAGCCCCTCGTGGACGATCGACTGGCCGATGACGGTGGCGGTGGTGGTGCCGTCTCCAGCGATATCGTTCGTCTTGGAGGCGATCTCGCGGGCGAGCTGAGCGCCGATGTTCTCGAACGGGTCCTCCAGCTCTATGTCTTTGGCGATGGTGACGCCGTCGTTAGTGATCGTTGGGGAGCCGAATTTCTTCTCCAGGACGACGTTGCGACCCTTAGGGCCAAGGGTGATCTTTACGGCGTCGGCGAGGGCATCGACACCGGCCTTCATAGCGTGGCGCGCGGCCTCATCGAACAGAAGCTGTTTGGCCATAGTGATAGTTTCTCCTTCTGGCTGCCGTTATACGGGCTGAGTTTAGCACTCGCCGGGGCGGAGTGCTAATGTATTTTTAGCCGAAACAGCCCCTGAGTGCAAGGGGGAGACGAACCCGCGAGACGCTGGCGCGCCGGAACGCGAGCAGCACGGCGTCCCCTCGCGTCCGCTGCCGAATATGGCCCCGCAGCCTACTTCTTCTCTTCGTCCTCGCCCTTGAAGGGCTCGCGCAGGATCACCTTGACGCCGGAGATGGTGCCGGTGACGGCGTCGCGCACCTGCTCCACGACGGTGCCGCCCAGATCACCGGCGGCCTTCACCGCGCCCGACGCGGCCGCAGAGGCCGCTTCCTCGACGCTCAAGCCCACCTCCCTGGCGCCCTCGATCGCTCCCTCCACGGCGCCCCGGGCAGCGCCGGCCACGTCGCCGCCTACCTCGGAGGTGCTCTTCACCACCGCTCCCGCGGTCGCCGAGATAGCGCCCAGCGCCTCGGTGCCGGTCTCTTTCGTAGCGCGGATGACGCCCACGACGATGCCCCTAGCGGCCTTCGTCAGGTCCTCGCCCACGTCGGCCACGCCCTGGATGACGCCACGCACCGTGTCGAAGATCAGCGAGGTGGCCTCGCTCGTCACCTCGTTAACGCCCTTGAGCGCCGTCACCAACGTGCCGCTGACCGCGCCCACGGCGGCCCCGGCCACATCGCCGACGCCCTTGATGGCGCTGACCATCCCCGCCTTCACGTTCTCCAAGATGCCTCTCTTCTCCTCTTCAGAAGTCAATTCGTTCACCTCGCCTTTCTTGTAACTGTCTGTGCCCTTCTAGATGGAATTAGCGTACCTATATCACTGCGCACAGTCAATCAATCATACATACAACCGCCGGCCATAGCTTGATATGCGCAAGCTTATGTTGCGCTGCCCGCGCCTCTTCTGGAACGTCTCGCCGCGCTCGCTCAGCTCTAAGGTAGACGGTTCACGTGGCGGAGAAGGCCGAGTCCAAGGCAGCTCAACCGGCGCCTTCAGCCCCCATTCGGCGTTGACAGCCTCCTATCTGTCTGATACGCTCTCCATAGATTTTAGTAAGTAACCACTTTCCAAATCGGAAGAAGGGGTACGCGGATGCTGACGATCACCGCCAAGGCTGCCGATAAGGCCAAAGCGCTCTTCAAGGAGAAGGGGTTAGAAGGCGAGGCCGCCCTGCGCGTGTTCGTCGTCGGCGGCGGCTGCTCCGGCTACCAGTACGGCATGTCGGTCGCCCACAAGCCCGACGAGGAAGACCTCGTGATCGAGCACGACGGCGTCAAGATGGTGGTGGACCCGGACAGCGCCCCCTTGCTGGAGGGCGCGGAGATCGACTACGTGGACGACCTGATGAAGGCCGGCTTCACCATCTTCAACCCTAACGCCGTCAAGTCCTGCGCCTGCGGCACCAGCTTCGACACCGCCGAGAGCGGCGGCCAGGCCCGCTCCTGCAGCCACTAGACGAAACAGCGAAAACGCCAAGGCCCGAAGCGCGCTGCTTCGGGCCTTTTGTAATGTAGCGGCGGCCCTGCCTTCCGCTACGTCAGGAGGGAGGCCGTCCTGCCCAACTACTGGATCGTCGTCGGCTCTGAGGAGAACATACGCATAGCCGAGGCCCGCGATTTGCCAGCCCCTCCGGCCATCCGCTAAGCTGACT
>CBDURB010000018.1:0-12705 GCA_965369585.1 uncultured bacterium | reverse complement strand
GCCTCGCCCTCACCTGCTAATCCCCTCTCCCGCTCGCGGGAGAGGGGTTCGGGGGTGAGGGCGAGCCACCGGGGACCATCCGATGAGGGATGAGCTTCTTTAAGGTCCTCCCGTGAATTCTTTCACCAACCCCTTGTAATAAAGTAAGCGCAGAGTGTAGAATTCGCCCTGCAGGCTACTGAGCATACGGGAAGGCGGCGCCTTGTTCGGAACCGGAATCGCCAAAGGGATGATGGTGACCATGCGGACGCTGTTCCGCAAGCCGTTCACGATCGAGTATCCGGAGGAGATACGCCCCGTCCCCGTAAACGCCCGCACCAACCTCCTCTGGTTCGAGGAGCGCTGCACCGGCTGCTCCACCTGCGCCCAGGCCTGCCCCGACGGCTGCATCCTCGTCCACACCTCGCCCCGTGAGGACGGCAGCCTCAACATCGAGCGCTACGAGATCGACTTCCGCCTCTGCATGTACTGCGGCCTCTGCGTGGAGGCCTGCCCCTATGAGGCGATCCAGGCCGGCGGCCCCCTCAACGACGCCACCTACGACTTCGAGAGCCTCTACCGTGACAAGCACAAGCTCACGGAGATGGCGCAGGAGCACCTGCGCGGCCACGACTTCACCTACCCCAACGGCAAGCAGGCGCCGCAGGCGGACGAGAAGCCGCTGCACATCGGCCTGCCGGTGGAACGCGACCGCACCAGATAGCGCCGTGGCCAAGATCACCCTGGATGGCCGCGAGATCGAGGCGCCGGAGGGCGCACCCCTCGTACAGGTCATCAAGGACGCCGGCGTCTTCATCTCCAACCTCTGCTACATAGACGACCTCCCGCCCTACGCCGGCTGCCGCACCTGCCTCGTCGAGATTGAGGGCGCGCCCACCCTCCAGCTCTCCTGCACCAGCAAGGTCGCCGACGGCATGGTCGTTCGCACCGATGCCAGGCAGGTCAAAGACGCGCGCCAGGCCGTCCTCTCCCTCATCCTCTCCTATCACTCCGATCGCTGCCTCACCTGCCACCGCGTGGTCAAGTGCAAGCCGGGCGACACCTGTCTCCGCGACGACGTGGTCACCCATCGCTGCATCACCTGCTCCAAGAACTACCGCTGCGAGCTTCAGACGACCTGCGAAATGGTGGAGATGGCGGGCTTCGAGCCCTGGGAGGGCGAGGATCGCACCTACTACGAGCTACAGCAGCCGGAGTCCGACCGCGCCAACCCGTTCCTGGAGTTCGACCCGCAGATGTGCATCATCTGCACCCGCTGCGTCCGCGCCTGCGACCAGCTCCGCCACACCGGCGCCATCACCCTCGCCGGCCGCGGCTTCTCCACTCGCATCGAGTTCGGCGCCGGCGGCGTCGTGCACGACTCCAACTGCGACTTCTGCGGCAGCTGCATCGACGTCTGCCCCACCGCCACGCTCATGGAGCACCCCAACAAGTGGTCCGCTACCGAGACGGAGCGTTGGGCCCCCACCACCTGCACCTCTTGCAGCGTCGGCTGTAGCATCAACCTGGGCACGCGCAAAGGCCGAGGCGTCATCGTCAGGCCGGACACCACCGCCAACCCCGTGAGCGACAAGCAGATCTGCGTGCGCGGCCGCTTCCACTACGACGCCGTCAAGCCGAAGCAACGGCTATCGCAGCCGCTCATCCGCCGCAACGGCGGCCAGGAGGAGGCCACCTGGGACGACGCCATGGAGTTCACCGCCGCCCGGCTGACGGAGATCCGCGAGAGGCACGGCCCCGAGGCGATCGGCTTCCTGGGCTCGCCGCTGGCCACGAACGAGGAGAACTACCTGCTGCAGAAGATTGCCCGCGCCGTCGTCGGCACGAATAACGTCGACTCCACCGCCGGCGCCGTCGCCCGCGCCGCCGCCGCCTCCCTGCGAGCGGCCTTCGGCAGCGAGGTGCTGCCCGCGGACATGACCCAGCTTGCGCGCTCGAAGACTCTACTCGTCATCGCGGACGACCTGGAGTCCAGCCACAACGTCGCCTGTCTGCGCTGCAAGGATGCCGTGGTGAACAACGGCGCCCGTCTGATCGTGGTGAGCGCCCGCAGGGGCGAGCTGTGCGACTTCGCGGACGTATGGCTGCAGCCGCGGCCGGGTGAGGAGGCGTCCGTCGTGGCTGCCCTCGCCGACGCCGTCGGGGGGAAGGGCGATTCGCCTACGCTCTCGCCCCAGGTCGCGCAGCTGTTCCCGGCAGCCGTCGAGCTGCTGGCCGCCGCCAGAGATCCCGACGCGTCGGGGTGGCGGCCACTATCGATCGTACAAGCGCAGCCGCACCTGGGCGCCCACGAGGCCGGGGCGATAACCGCCGCGGCGGCGAACCTGGCCGTGGCCGCTCTGGGCGAGGAGGCGGCGGGATCGCTGTTCGTGCTGCCGCAGGAGGCGAACGTCTGGGGGATGCGCGACGTCGGCGCTACCGCCGAGTACCTCCCCGGATACCACCCCACCGGCGATGAGTCCGCCCGCAAGACGCTGGAGCGGGTCTGGGGCGCGCCCCTGCCCGCCGACTCCGGCCTCGCCTTCGAGCAGATGCTCTCCGACGGCAAACTGAAGGCGCTGCTGGTGCTGAACGATAACCCGCTGTTCTTCGCCCCGGCGAAGTCAAGCGTCAGCAAGAGCCTCGCCGGACTGGAGTTCCTCGCCGTCATCGATAACCTAGCGACGGACACGGCGCAGGCGGCGCACGTCGTCCTGCCGGACGTGGGCGCCTTCGGCAAGGAGGGCACGATCACCAGCGCCGACCGCCGCGTACTGCGCATGCACGCGGCCACGCCGCCCCAGGGAGAGGCTCAGCCCGCCTGGCGCATCCTGGGCGAGCTGGGTACGCGCCTGGCCCAGCGCCTCAAGATCGGCGAGCTGCGCCTCAACTACGGGAGCCCTTCGGAGATCATGGACGAGATAGCGCAGCTGGTGCCGCTGTACAGCCAGGCCACCTACCGCGAGATCGAGTCCGGCGCCCAGCAGCCGCTCAACGGTCTGGGCCCGAAGAAGGCGGAGCTCCAACCGGTAGCCACCATCGCAGCACCGGCCGGCGACGGCTTCACGCTGACCACCGGCCGCAGCCTGTACACCAGCTACGAAGGCGCGGCCCTCCACTCCCCGGAGGCGGACAAGCTGCACCGTGAGGAGTTCGTGGAGATACACCCCGCCGACGCCAAGGAGCTGGGCATCGCCGAAGGGGATGAGGTGACGCTGAAGGGCAACGGCGGGGAGCTAACGATCCGCGCTCACATTACGGAGAGCGGGCAGCCTCGTATGCTCTACGTCCCCCTGTACTACGATGGTGGCGCGGTGACCGCCCTGTTCGAGGACGGCCAGGCCTCGGCGACCGTGGAGGCCGCCGCCGTTAGCGGTTAGCAACCCCTATATCCTATGCTAAACTAGCCTCACGCCCCGTTTCTGTTATGGTCGCCAACAAGTCGGATCGCCTGGTCAAGATCGCCGTGGCCCGCGATGAGTTTGAGGCCAACGTCTGGAAGGACGCCCTGGAACAGGAAGGCATCACGCCCTACATCAAGAACCTGGACCCCCTGACGCCGCTGGGCGTGGCGCCGACCCTCCCCAGCAGCCTCGAGGTGTACGTGCTCGCCCCGGACGAGAAGAGGGCGCGCTGGGTCCTGGGCGAACTGAAGCCCTCCGGTTAGATGTCGCCATGGAGCTGCCGCTCTTTCCGCTAAACTCCGTCCTTTTCCCCGGCGCCACTTTACCCCTTCACATCTTCGAGGAGCGCTACAAGAAGATGATCAATCTGTGCCTGGAGAGCAACTCCCCGTTCGGAGTGCTGCTCATCCGCTCCGGCAGCGAGGTGGGTGAGGCCGCCGAACCGTTCGAGATAGGCACGACCGCGCGCATCGTACGCGTACAGCACCTGGACGCCGACCGCATGAACCTGATATGCCTCGGCGAGCAACGGTTTCGCCTGTCGCGCCAGGTGAGCGAGACTCCCTATCTGGTGGGTGAAGTGGAGCCGCTGCAATCCATCGACGGAGAGGGCCAGGAGGTGACGGACGTTGCGGACACCGTGGCCGCTCTGTTCGCCGAGTACCACCGTCTGTACCTGGCGGTCTCCAACCAGTGGACGCGCCAGATCGGTATGCCCGGGGCGCCCTGCGAGTTGGCCGATTTCGTAGCCTCGTGCATGGCGGTGGGCCCCTGGACCAAGCAGCGCCTGCTGGAGGAGCTGTCAGTGCGGCGACGGCTGGAGACGGAGATGGAGACGCTGTCCGACGCCATCCGCGAGATGACACCGAAGGTGGACGCGGCGCGCTCGCGCCGCTGGCGGGCGCTGGGCATCATGAACTAAGCCCCCGGCGGCCCCGCTCCTGAACGAACAAACCAACAACCTACAGACCAGGCGATCCGTTTGGTCCTATGGATCGCTGATTCGCTGGTTAAAGCGGTGAGGCGGAGCTAGGGGTGAACCTGCACCTTGAGGGAGGCCGTGGACTTGTCGGCGGCAGTGCGAAACGCCTCGTCCACCTCGCCTAAGGGGAAGCGATGGCTGATCATGCCGCGCGCCCGTTCCGGGTCCGCCTCAATCATCCGCAGCGCAACATCGAAGTCGGAGTGGCGTCCGCGGCGGCAGTAGGTGATACCGCCCGTTGCCCGCACCTCGTTCAGCATCAAGGTGAGGGCGTTCACCTGCACCGAGCCGGTGAACAGCCCCAGTACGGAGACGCGTCCGCCGAGCCGCACCAGGCCGATCGCCTGGTTGAGCGTGTCGGCATGACCGCCGACCGTCTCCACCACCACGTCCGGCTTCTCCTTGGCGAGGCCCGCCGCCTCCTCCGCCTGAACGGCCCGCGTAGCGCCGGCGGCCAGCGCGGCCTTGGCTTGGTGCTCGTACCGATAGGTAACGATGACTTCGGCGGCGCCCAGGGCGCGGGCGACCAGCGCTGCCATAACACCGATGCTGCCGCTGCCCAGGATGACCACCCGCTCGCCAAAGGAGAGGTCTACCAGATGCAGGCCGTGCACGGCGACCGCCAGCGGCTCCACCAGCGCCGCCAGCTCGTAGTCCAGCGCATCAGGCAGGGGATACAGCGTGTAGTCGGGAACAGTTACGTACTCGGCAAGGCCGCCGGGGGCGAAGGTGCCCAGCAGCACCCGTTTGGAGCAGAGATGGTAGCTCCCCGTTCGGCAAGAGGAGCACCGGCGACAGGTGCGAATCGGTTCCACCACGACCCGCTGGCCGGAGGCGAAACCCTGCACGCCCTCGCCAACCTCGGTCACCTCACCGGCGAACTCGTGCCCCGGTGATATCGTCGGCAAGGCGGGAAGCTCACCGCGATAGAAGTGAAGGTCGGAGCCACAGATGCCGCAAGCGCGCACCCGCAGGAGCACCTCGCCCGCGCCGGGCGCAGGCACGGGCGTGTCCTTGACCTCGATCTTCTCTTTGCCACCGCTAAAGGCGGCCAGCATCGTCCCAGGCACGGCGGTCATTGTAGCATGTGTCAGGCTACCCCCCGATGCGATATCATCGTTAACGTCATGCGGGCCGCTAATCAGCCGGTAAGCTGGTGGGGCTGGCACTGGCAGCCGCCGGTGCCGTTGTCCCTGGTGGAGATATTGCAGGCGGGGAACATGCCACCCCGTCTGGCGGCGATGTTCTGGCTGGCGATGGAGAGAGGCGCTTCGCTCATCGTTGCCGCCGATCCGCCTTCAGCCGGGAAGACCGCGACGCTAACCGCACTCCTCTCACTCACGCCGCCGGAGACCGTGGCCTACTTCACCCGCGGCATGGGGGAGACGTTCGAACTGCCGCCACGGACGGAAGCATACCCAACGTACATATTGGTGAACGAGATGAGCGACCATATACCGGTGTACACCTGGGACGGGTACGCCCGCCGCACGTTCGAGCTGATGTCGGAAGGCTACTCCCTGGCGACGACGGTGCACGCCGACACCGTGGACGAGGTGCTGGCGATCTTGCGGGACGAGATCGGCGTGCCGCCGGAGCAGATCGCGAAGCTGACGTTCATCGTGCCGCTGCACCTGAGCCACAGCTCGGGCGGAGTGGACTCCGCCCGCCGCCGAGTGAGCGAAGTGGCGCTCCTACGACCGGACGGAGATGGCGATCTCGCTTATCGCAGCATCGTCCGCTGGGACGCGGACACGGACAGCTTCGCCATCCTGGAGTCGGAGGAAGACCGGCAAGCGCTGGCCGACTGGTGCGGCATCCCGACCGAGACGTTGCTGAGCGAGATGGACAAACGGGAAGCGCTCCTCGCGCGCCTGCTGGAGAACGACATGTCCTCCATCCCGGAGGTGAACGCTGCCATCGAGCGGTTCTACGCCGAGGAGATCAGGCCTCGCCGGTCAGCGTAGCGGCGGCCGAACGCCAATCCGAGAAGTCCTGGAACACGAAATCAGCCCCGGACTCCTTGAGCTGCTCCACGGAGTGGCCGCCGGTGGCCACTCCGACGGCGACGGCGCCGCTGGCCTTGGCGGATGAGACGTCGTGGGGCGTATCGCCGATGACAACCGCCTCCGCCCCGGGCAACCCCTCGCCCAGCCGCTCGATCGCCCGGCCGACGATCACCGCCCGGTCCTCGCTCTCCTCGCCGAAGCCACCGCCGCTGAAGTAGCCATCGATGCCGTAGTGCGCCAGCTTCAGCTGCGCGGCATGGCTGAAGTTGCCGGTGGCCAGCCCCAGACGGATATCCGGCCGTCCGCTCAGATCGTCCAGCAGGGCGGGAAAGCCGGGCATAAGCTTACCCTCCCGCTCACGCAGCGCCTGCGGCAGGTGCGTGTAATAGCGCTCCAGGAAGCGCACCTGATGTTCGTCGAAGTCGCCGTCGATGCTGTGCTGGCGTAGCGCTGTGGCCAGGATGTAGCGGTCGGTGCGGCCGCTGAACTCCACTCCCTTGAACCCGTCCCCGATGCCGAACAGGTCACGGAAGGCGAGGCCCATCGCCTTGCCGCCCGCGCCGCCACTCCAGAGCAGCGTGTTATCGATGTCGAACAGCAGAAGCCGGGTCACGTCAGCCCTTCTCCTCCCAGACAACGCCCACGGCCCGCTTGCCGGTGTGCACCAGGAACGAGGGACCGATCTTGGACTCCACGATCTGCTCTCGCGTCACGTTCACTACCCGCGTCAGCCGTTCGATGAGCTTCTCCTTGAGGTCGGGCGCTATCCCCTCGATGACGGAGATGCGGCCCAGGTTGCGGGTCTTGCGCACCTCCTCCACGATCGATTCGATCGCCTTGTCCATGCGACCCCGCACCCGGCCAAACAGGACGACAACCCCGCCGCGCAGGCTGATCACCGGCCGGATACTGAACACGGAGCTGAGCAGGTGTTGGACAGAGCGTACGCGACCGCTCTTCAGCAGATACTTGGTCGTCTCGAAAGTGGCGAGGAAGCGAAGCCGGGTGCTCAGCTCCTCAACCAGCCGCTTGGCCTGGACCAGGCCTAGGCCGCTGTCGCGGGCCTGGGCGGCCTCCATTACCAGGAACCCCTCCGCCATCGGTCCCATCTGGGAGTCCGCCACCTCGATCTCCGCCTCCGGGTGCTCCTCGCGCACCAGCTCCGCGCCCTGAAGGGCGGCCTCGTACGTCTTGCTCAGCCCGGAGGATATGGTGATAGCCAGGATGCGGGCCTGGCCGGCCGCGATGCAGCGGCGGTACGCGTCCGCGAAGCGGCCCGGCGAAGGGGCCGCGGTAGTTGGATAGCCGGCGCCCTTCTCATAGCGGTCCAGGAGGCCGGCGAACTCCTCCAGCGCCAGGACGCCGTCGTCCACGCTCCCCTGGACACCAAAGTTGATGGTGAAAGGCACCTCATGCAACTGCAGCCCCTCAACGACGGCGGTAGGGATGTTGTGGCCGGTATCCGCAACGATGGCGAAGGGTTGCTTCATGTAAGCGCCGTCCCAGCTGGCTCTGGCGCCGTTGGCATCGCCACTACTCTTCGACCGGGTTGCCGGCCTTGACCCAGGCCTCGGTGCCGCCTTCCAGGTTGAACAGACGAGTGAGGCCGGCGGCCGCCGCCATCTCGCAGGCGAGGGCGCTGCGCTGACCGACCTGGCAGATGAAGATGACGTCCTTATCGCGCGGCAGTTCGTCCTTGCGGGCGAAGACCTTCGCCACCGGTATCAGCTTGGCGTTGGGCACGTGGCCCGCGTTGTACTCGTGGGGCTCTCGCACGTCGATGACGGCGATGTCCCCGTTGGTCATCATCCCTTTGGCCTCATCTACGCTGATGCGGGAGAAAGGCTCTCGCGGGTCCTTTATGGGCATCCGACCCGACCTCCTGGTTCTAGGGTTATCGCGATTTGCATATGGATTACTTCGCAATCGCGTCCGGGTATAATCTTAGCATCCGCAGGCGCTCATTGACAGATCTGCCGCTGCGGCTATCATCGCACAGGAGAAGGCAATGGTTGAGGAAGCCCAGATCAAGGAGCTCAAGGACAAGATGGCGCAGGAGCGCGGCAAGCTGCTCTCCATCCTCGAGCTGTTGGGCGAGGAAGAGGCGGTAAAACCACCCCAGCCCGGCGAATGGACTGTCAAGCAGCAGATGTCCCACCTGTGCGAGATGGAGAGCGCCTACCGCGCATGGGTGGAAAAGGCGCTCGCGGAGGACGGGGCCAACCTGGACGGCGTACAGGGAGAGCCTGTCGCCATCCCCCTTGAGCGCGCCCACCTGAACGCTGTTCCCGAGCACATCACGGAGATGCGCGCGCAGCGCGAGAAGACGCTGGCCGTCATGGAGCGAATGCGCCCCCAGGACTACGACCGCACGGCGACCAGCGCAGTGTTCGGCACCCTCACCGTCATGCAGTGGCTGCGGTCATACTACCGGCACGATCGCATGCACTACGACCAGGTCCGCGGCGAGGAGCCGACGTACAAGCCGCAATTCCGGAGCGGTAAGGAGCCGGACCAGCGCCGCCCGGCCGCAGCCGGCTAGGAGCTTGGTCAAGCCCACCGTATTCGTGACGCGCCGCCTGCCTGGCGGCGCTCTCGATCTGCTAGCCCAGCACACGGAGCTGCGCGTGTGGGAGGAGGAGTTGCCCCCGCCGCCACAGGAGCTCCGGTCGCAAGCTGCCGGCTGCCACGGGCTGCTGACGCTGCTGACCGACCGCGTAGACACGGCGCTGCTGGACAGCGCTCCCAGCCTAATCGTGGTGAGCAACATGGCCACCGGCTTCGACAACATTGACCTTCCGGCGGCGAGCGAGCGCAGCGTTCTGGTGACGCGCACGCCCGGCGTCCTCAGCGAGACGGTGGCTGATTTCGCCTTCGCCCTGCTGCTGGCGGCCGCCCGCCGCATCCCGGAAGCGGACCGATACGTGCGGGCGGGCCGCTGGAGAACGTGGGGGCCGTCCATCCTGCTGGGCCGGGACGTGTTCGGCGCCACGCTGGGGATCGTGGGCATGGGCGGCGTGGGAGCAGCGGTAGCCAAACGGGCGCGCGGCTTCGGCATGCGCATCGTCTACCACAGCAACAGCCACAAGCCCAAACTCGAGCGCCGGTACGGGATGACCTTCCTGCCCCTGGAGGAGCTACTGCGGCAGTCGGACTTCGTGACGCTGCACGTCCCGCTGACAGCGGAGACCCATCGCCTCATCAGCAGAAGGGAGCTAGGACTGATGAAGGAGTCGGCCGTCCTTGTGAACACCGGCCGCGGATCTCTGGTCGATCAGACGGCGCTGTACGAAGCCCTCAAGTCCGGGCGCATCGGCGGCGCCGCCCTCGACGTGACCGATCCCGAGCCTATTCAGCCGGATGACCCGCTCCTCACGCTTGAGAACGTGGTGATCGTGCCCCACGTCGCCAGCGCCAGCGTGGCTACACGAGAGCACATGGCGAACCTGGCCGCGGAAAACCTGCTGACGGCGCTACAGGGTCGGATTCCCAAGGATACCGCCAATCGAGAAGTGGCCGCAGCCTGGCGAGCGGCACGGCGTCAGCGTCTGGCATCGCTATCTTGACACCCCGAACCGCGAGTGTTATCGTCGCGCTGATCCAACAGCCGAAAGCAGGCCTACCCCCGGCTGGGAGGACCTCTTCCGCTGTCTGCGACTAGATATGCCCCAATCACTACGAGACACCGGTAACCTCTGGCTAGCGAAGGCGCTCTGGGACCTGGGCGCAGTCCAGTTTGGAGACTTCACCGTAGGCCGCACGACGCTGCATTCGCCGGTGTACGTGAATCTGCGCCTCCTCATCAGCAATCCGCGCGCGCTGCAGAGAGCCGGACGCGTCATCCACCAGGACGTGCAAACGCTGCAACGGATGCTGAACCCCCGGGTGCAACCGTTCCAGCGGGTAAGTGGCATCCTCTTTGGGGGGCTACATTTGGCTATGGCTCACTCGCTGGCCAGTAAGGTTCCCCTCATCTACATCCACCCGGCGAAGGAGCGCAACGGCGCCCGCGCCTTCGTGGAGGGGAAGTACGAGCGCGGCGAGACCGTCCTTCTGGTGGACGATCTGATCACCAGCGGCGGTAACGTCATCGAGACGGCAGCGTTCCTCCAGATCGAGGCGGGGCTCAAGGTGAAAGACGTGGTGGTGCTTCTGGACCGCCAGGAGGGCGCCGAGGAGCGCCTACGCAGGCACGGCTACAACCTGATCTCCATCCTGGGCCTGGAGACGATGCTCAACTATCTGATGGCGAGCCGCCGCATCGACGAGAGCTGGTTCCGGAAGTCCATCGACTACATCCAGAGCCGCCGCGCCGAGCGGACCGGCTGACCGCTGCCAGCCTAGGACTGACGCGCGAACTCCCCAGCGTTCGGCTCCGCCAGCCGCTGGTAGTCCGCGTACTTCATGCTCATCGTGTCCGTATGGGTGCCAGCCTCAAACACGATCGTCTCGTCCTCGGCCAGCGACTTGTCGGCGTACACGGGCAGGTCGAACAGCTTGCCGAAGGGAGGCATGGCGCCGACTTCACAGCCGGGGAAGCGGTCCGCGAACTCTTCCTCGCGCGCTAGACGCGCCTCTTTCGCGCCGAGAAGAGCCGCCGCTTTGTCCAGATCCACACGCGCGGGCGCCGGCAGCGCAAACATCGCAAGCTTACCGTCCCCCATCACCATGACGACTTTAACGAGCATGCGCCCGGGGATGTGCTCAGCTGCGGCTACCTCCTGCGAGGTGTAGGCCACGGCGTGGTGCTGCATCTGAAACGGCACCTTATTCTCGCGCAGGTAGGCCTCAAGGTCTTCCTTGCACCCCATATCAGACCTCCTTGCTGGTCTTCCGCCCTTCCAGAGTATACTACCTCTATGGCGGCAAGCAGTGACCAACGGCAGTATGCGAAGGGGCCGTTGGGCCCGTAACACTTTTTGACCGCCTGCATCTACGATGCTAGACTGACTTGTCAACGGCGGCACGATTTTGCGATTCCTATTCTGGACAACAGTCCCCACGATAGCGGCCCTCATCATGTGGGCATGCGGCGGCTCCGGACTGCAGGTGTCTTGCGCCGCCATTCAAGACATCGACAGCTACCGCTACTCGATCTCGCTCAGACTGCAATCGGAAGCCTTCCAGCAGCCGGCTGAGGCAACCCCCAGCCCTCTGGGTGAGTTCGCTGAGGCCCTCACAAGCCTGCTCAGCGACATGCAATTGGAAGGCTCCTTCGTAGCGCCGGACCGCAGCCAAGCGCTCCTCCGATTCCAAGACGAGGAGCTGGAGCTCCGCACTATAGGCGACCAGAGCTGGATACGAATTGGCGACATCTGGCAGGAGCAGGCGCCCGCGCCGGACGAAGACGTACTCCTCACCCCCGCCTCAGTCTGTATGGACCTGGTGGAGGATCTGGCGCCCTCACTCGCCGCCGGGTCCGGGGAGGAAGCCATGGTGAACGAGATCGAGACGATCCACTACCGTCTGGATAAGGCGGACCTAAAGGGGTTCCCGGTGCTGCTGGGCCGCAGCGGCGAAGAGGGGCTGCCCAGGGAGTTCGGCGTGGACGTCTGGCTGGAGCGCAACGATGGTTGGCCGGTGCGCCTGGAGATAGTGGCATCCGATACGGATGAGGAAGGCCAACCGATCAGCCTGGAGCTGTTCATGGAGTTCAGCGATATCGACGACCCCACCATCGAGATCGAACCGCCGCCGGTGTCACCCGCGCAGACGTAGGACCGGTTTGAAGAAAGCTACAGCAGGCGCCGGATCGCTTTGCGGCCCGGACGGGGGTCGTAGTTGGACTTGAACATCTCGAGCTTGTCGCGCTCAATAAGGTACTTGCCGGCGAACAGGATCGCAGGTACCTTCTTCTGCTTGATGAGCCGTCGCAAGCTCTGAGGATGGATGCCCAGAGCGCGGGCAGCCTCCACCAGATCCAGGTAGTTGTCAAACAGTTCGAGGGACATATCTATATCTCCGAATAAGCTGCTAAGACGCATGAATGAGTCTACCACAACCTGTCAAGAGACGTGCGTATCGGGTAGTAGGTCATTTTGACTCCACCAGATCGACGACCTCCGTGACCGCGCACCCGTGGTCTATAATGATTTGCGGAGTGGACGAGAGACAAGCGGCCAAGCTGGCTCGCGCAATTCTGATTTACAGCCTGTCGATGATGGTAAGCGGCATGGCGACCGCCATAATCATCTATATCTTGCTGTGTAAGCCCCCCCATATGTGTTTCTTCAGCTTCATTTGGGTCTGCTCCTTTCTCATATATGAAAGGAACATATTTTACAATATCTTCTTTTGATGCGTGTACCAATATTTCTGCTAAAAAATCTTT